>NZ_JBICXG010000010.1:0-253909 GCF_043200175.1 Streptomyces sp. NPDC048462 | reverse complement strand
AAAACGCTCGGCTGGAAAACCCCAGCCGAGCGCCTGCGTGATCTACTGACGGCCACATAAGCCATCAGGTGTTGCGAGGACCCCAAGAATCCGCCTTCTGCGGAGCCGGGGCAGCGGTGTGTTCGGAGTGCGGCGGGTTTCGGGATGGGGCAGGTCTCGGGATGCGGCAGTTTCCGGGTGCGGCGTTGGGCGGTGCGCCGGCTGGGCGGGACGGTCAGCGGAGCCAGGGCAGGTCGGCGTTCGTGCCCTCCGGCTGCAGTCCTGCCGCGACGACCTGCATGATCTCCCCGAGCGAGCGCATCTGCTCGGGGGTGAGCCGGTCGAACACGGCCTGGCGTACGGCGCTGACGTGGCCCGGTGCCGAGCGGCGGAGCATCTCGTGGCCCTCTTCGGTGAGGACCGCGTTCTGGCCGCGCTTGTCGGACGGGCAGTCCTCGCGGCGCACCCAGCCGCTCTTCTCCAGCCGGGCGACGGCGTGCGAGAGGCGGGAGCGGGTGATCTTGGCGTCCTTGGCCAGCTCCGTCATCCGCATCTGCCGGCGAGGTGCCTGGGAGAGCTGGACGAGCAGTCCGTAGTAGATGTGCGGCATACCGGCATCGCGCTGCAACTGGCGGTCGAGGTGATCCTCCAGGAGCGTGGTCGCGTGGAGGTACGCCTGCCACACGCTCTGTTCTTCGTCGGTGAGCCAGCGCGGCGCACCGGTGGATGCCGTGGTCATGTACTCCACTGTACGACCTTTTCTTGAAAGTTGAACTAGATAGAGCTAAGGTCTCCGAAGGTAGGAACTTGAAGGTTAAAGAAGTGTTCCTTCTGAAGGTTCCAGTAGAAGACTTACCTTGAGCAGCAGTGGATGGGGAGTGCCATGACAGTCACCGCGGAGCGCATGCCCGCCCTCTACCTCTCCCACGGCGCCCCGCCGCTGGCCGACGACCCGGTCTGGCCCGGCGAGCTGGCCGCCTGGTCCGCCGGGCTGCCGAGGCCCACGGCCGTCCTGATGGTCTCGGCCCACTGGGAGGAGGCCCCGCTCGCTCTCGGCGCCACCGAGACGATTCCGCTCGTCTACGACTTCTGGGGTTTCCCCGAGCACTACTACCAGGTGCGGTACGCCGCGCCGGGCGCACCTCGGCTGGCCGAGAGCGTGCGCAAGCTGCTGCGTGGCGCCGGTACGCCGGTCCAGGACATCCCGGACCGGGGCCTCGACCACGGGGCGTACGTCCCGCTGGTGGAGATGTTCCCGGAGGCCGGCATACCGGTGCTGCAGATCTCCATGCCGACGCTGGACCCGCAGAAGCTGATGGACATCGGCCGCAAACTCGCGCCGCTGCGCGACGAGGGCGTCCTGATCGTCGGCAGCGGATTCTTCACCCACAACCTGGCCGCGCTGCGGCACCCCGGCGGCGGCACCCCCGGCTGGTCGGCGGAGTTCGACGACTGGGGGAGCCACGCGCTCCAGGCGCAGGACATCGACGCGCTGCTGGACTTCGAGAACAAGTCCCCGGCGGGCCGCCTCGCGCATCCCCGTACCGAGCACTTCGCCCCGCTCTTCGTGACGCTGGGCGCGGCGGAGGGGGAGCTCGACCGGGGGCGCAGCGTGATCGACGGATTCTGGATGGGGCTGGCCAAGCGCTCGCTGCAGTACGGCTGAGGGCTGTCTTGCGTTCGGATCGGGCCGGACGGAAGCGGGGGCCTGTCCGGGCGGCTCGGTCGCCGGCCGGACAGGCCCCCGCCTTCGTGCCAGGGGGTCAGAGCACCGGCGGGTTCAGTTCGATCGAGCGGAGCGCGGCGGCCAGTGCGACCGGTCCACCGACGTCCAGTGCGGTGTCGGTGAACTTGATGGTGTGGTCGTCTCCGTGGGCGGCGGCCCGTGCGAAGACCTCCTCGGGGGTCAGCCCGTCGGGCGCGGCCGGGTGGTCGGCGGGCCGGGCCGGGGAGTACGCGGCGGTGACCGCCGCACTGGCCGCCCACGCGGCGTCCAGGCTCGGCGCCCACAGCTCCCGGGGGAGCGCCGGCAGCGTACGCAGTACGGCGTTGGGTGCGGTCGCGGCGTGCACCAGCATCACCGGCGAGCCGTGCGCGTACGCCGCGTAGCGGTGGGTCGCGGCACGCACCAGCTCCTCCAGCCGGGTCCGGGCGAGGTCGGCGTCGGTCACCGGCTGCGGCGGCCAGACCGGGAACGCGGTGAGCTGCCCGAGCCGTTCCCGGATGCCGCCGCTCTGGTCCGGCACCCGGTCCACCGCGTCCAGCGCGGCCGCCGCACCGGCCGCCGGGGCGAGGGGGGTCAGCGGGGGGAGCGGCTGGTGGCGGGCCGCCCAGTAGCCGAGGCCGTGGGCGAGCTCCGCGACGCGGGGCGCGTTCTCGCCGGAGGTCAGCAGGGTGCGTACGCAGTGGCCGACCCGGATCACCGGGTGGGTGGCTCCGGCCGCGATGCCGGGGAGCAGCCGGGGCCACCACTCGGCGAGGACCTCGCGCCAGGGCCGGTCGGCGGTCTCCCGCTCGAAGTACGCCGTCCAGTCGGCGATCCGGCGCGGGTCGCCCAGGGCCTCGCGCCAGTTGTCCGGAGTCACCTCGGCGAACCGGTCCGGCATGTCCTCCAGTTTCGCCCGGTAGTGGTCCAGCCACCGGTGCACGCCGGGCGCCTGGCCGTGGTGCACCAGGGCCTCGACCGCCATCGGGGCGTGATTGCTCAGCCAGCCGTCCCGCTCGGGGCCGAAGGAGTGAAGCCGTTCCAGTGCCTCGTCGAGCGTGCCGGAGGTGTCGGGTGAGTTGCGCGTCGTGTCGTCCATGTCGCATCACGCTAGGGACCGCGACCGCTCTCCGTAACGGGCTGCGGTCCTAGGGAGGGTCCCGGCTCCGGTCCTAGGGCGGGCCCCTGCTCAGGTCCTAGGGAGGTACGCGAGCGGTCCTAGGGCCCCAGGTGTTTCTCGTACCACGCGACGTCCCAGTACCGGCCGAACTTCCGGCCGACCTCCGCGTACGTACCGAGGTGCCGGAAGCCGAATCGTTCGTGCAGCCGGACCGAGGCCTCGTTCGGCTGGGCGATGCCCGCGTACGCCCGGTGCAGGTCCTCGTCCGCCAGGGCCTCGAAGAGCGCCGCGTAGAGGAGGGTGCCGATGCCGCGCCCGGCGGCGCCGGGCGCGCAGTACACGCTCACCTCGACGGAGGTGGAGTACGCGGCTTTGGGGCGGAAGGCGCTGCTGGTGGCGTAGCCCAGGAGCCGGGGAGCCGGTCCGTCGACATTACGGACATCCTGAGCAACCAGGAGCCGGTGCGGGCCGTCTACAGGGTGGGAACGCAACCAGGGCAGACGTTGCTCCGGAGTGAAGGGCGCCGTGTCGAATGTGAGGGCGGTCTCACGCACGTAGTGGTTGTAAATGTCCGTGAGGGCCTCCAGATCCCTCTCGATACCTGGCCTGACCTGCGCTTCCGTGCCCGGCTGTGTCATGTGCCCTCCCTGGGTGGCGCGACAGGGTACTGCATGATCGCGAAAATGAATGCCAGGCATGGGAATTCTGTCCGGATTCCAGTCGTTGTTTCCATCGGAAGCTGGGCACCCGAAAGGGTGTCGCGACCTACTCAGCAAGGAGCACGCATGGCAACCCGTGCCGTCGCCCGACGTTCGTCCTCCACCGGCGGGACCAACCGGGCAAGCAGTGTTCGCGCCGTGGGCGGGGAGATCGCCGATCGCGACCTGGTCGGCATGTATCTGGATGAGATCGCGCGCACGCCGCTGCTCGACGCCGCCAAGGAGGTCGAGCTGTCGCAGACCGTCGAGGCGGGCGTCTTCGCGCAGCGGATACTCGACGGCGTGGTGGAGAGCGATGCCGGCGGGGCCTCGCGCGAGGAGCTGGAGGCGCTGGTAGCCGACGGCGAGCGCGCCAAGGACGTATTCATCCGGTCCAACCTCCGACTCGTGGTCGCCGTGGCCCGCCGGTATCCGCGGGCCGGGCTTCCCCTGCTCGACCTGATCCAGGAGGGCAACGCGGGCCTGGTGCGGGCGGTCGAGAAGTTCGACTACGCCAAGGGCTTCAAGTTCTCCACGTATGCGACGTGGTGGATCCGGCAGGCCATCACCCGCTCGATAGCCGACCAGTCACGCACCATCCGGCTCCCCGTCCACCTGGTGGAGGAGCTCGGCCGGATCCGCCGGGTGCAGCGCGAGTTCAACCGCGAGCACGGGCGCGACCCGGAGCACGCTGAGATCGCCGCCGAGCTGGATTCGACGACCTCGCGAGTCGGTGACGTGCTGGACTGGGCCCGTGACCCGGTCAGTCTCAACATGTCGGTCGACGACGACGGCGACACGCAGTTCGGAGACCTCCTGGAGGACACCTCCGCGGTGTCCCCCGAGCAGTCGGTGATGACACTGCTGCGCAGTGAGGAGCTGGAGGAGCTGATCGGCAGGCTCGACAACCGCACCGCTTCCATCATCCGGATGCGGTACGGAATCGAGGACGGCCGTGAGCGGACGCTGACCGAAGTGGGCAAGCAGCACGGGCTCACCAGGGAGCGAATCCGCCAGATCGAGAAGCACGCACTGCTCGAACTGAAGCGAATGGCTCACGACACGGGCTTTGACGCTGCGGCCTGAGCCCAAGTCCAGTAACCTCCGAATTGGGCCGCTTCATATCGGCCCCCCTGAGCTGAGTCCCGGCGCCCACCCCCCCCTGGCGCCGGGGCTCATCCCTTTTCCGGGGCCCGCCCCCTCGCGTTTTCGGGGCCCGCCCCCCTCGCGCCGCCTATCGCGCGGCGGACGGCGCAGCCGCGCGGGTGAGTCTGCCGCCCAGGTCGTTCAGATACGCCACCAGCTGCGGCGGCCCGTACGCGGTGAATTCGCAGTCGACCAGCGCCAGCCGCACCGCCACCCACTCCAGCGAGTCCGACAGCGCCGCCCGCAGCCGGCAGCTGTGCTCACCGGTCGCCTCCAGCGGGCCGATCGAGGCGGGCAGCCGCGAGGTGACGAACTCCGCCGGGGCCGCGAAGCTCACATCGATCGCCAGCTCCGGCTTGATGCGCGCCATGGAGCTGGCCAGGAACTCCGCCGCGTCGCCCGTGGGCAGCTCCCGCGGCGCGAAGCGGGACCCCGTGGGATATGGATCGCTCACCCGGTCGACCCGGAAGGTGCGCCATGCCTCCCGCTCCAGGTCGTACGCGACCAGGTACCAGCGCCACCCGGTGCTGACCAGGCGGTACGGCTCGACCTGCCGCCGCGTCTCGGCGCCGTCCCCCGCCCGGTAGGCGAACCGCAGCCGCTCCCGCCCCGTGACCGCCGACGCCATCACGGTCAGCGTCTGCGGGTCGATCGTCGCCCCGTCCCCGCGGGTCAGCGGCACCGTCGCGTTCTGGAGGACGGAGACCCGGTGGCGCAGCCGCGAGGGCAGCACCTGCTCCAGCTTGGCCAGCGCCCGGACAGAGGCCTCGTCGACGCCCTCGATGGCGTGGCCCGCCCCGGCCCGCAGCCCCACCGCGATGGCCACCGCCTCCTCGTCGTCCAGCAGCAGCGGTGGCATGGCCGCGCCGGCCACCAGCCGGTAGCCGCCGACCGCGCCGCGTGACGCCTCGACCGGGTACCCCAGGTCGCGGAGGCGGTCGATGTCCCGGCGGATGGTGCGGGGACTGACGTCGAGTCGTTCCGCGAGTTCACTGCCCGGCCACTCGCGCGGCGTCTGGAGCAGTGACAGCAGATTCAGCAGTCGTGCCGGGGTGTCGGTCATGTCACCCAGGATGCCCACCCATTGGGTCACGACCTGACCTAATGGGCCTTTAACTTCTTCATATGACTTCTTCCGCACCCCAGCCGTCCGGGACGGCCGCCGCCGCGGTGTCCTCGGACGCATCGGACCGCCGCCGGTGGTTCGCGCTGGCCATCGTGATGACCGCGGCCTTCATGGACCTCGTCGACGTCACGATCGTCAACATCGCCATCCCGAGCATCCAGCGGGACACCGGCGCCTCGTTCGGTTCGATCCAGTGGATCACCGCCGGATACGCCCTGGCCTTCGCCGCCGGGCTGATCACCGGTGGCCGGCTCGGTGACATCTACGGCCGCAAGCGGCTGTTCCTCATCGGGATCGGCGGCTTCACCCTCGCCTCCGCGCTGTGCGGATTCGCCGCCAACCCGGAGATGCTGGTCGCCTCGCGCATCCTCCAGGGCGGCACGGCCGCGCTGATGGTCCCGCAGGTGCTGTCGATCGTGCACGCCACGTTCCCGGCGCACGAGCGCGGCAAGGTCTTCGGCCTCTTCGGCGCGATCGTCGGACTCGGCGCCGTGTCCGGGCCGCTGCTGGGCGCGCTGCTCACCGAGTGGAACATCGCCGGTCTCGAATGGCGCCCGATCTTCCTGATCAACCTGCCGGTCGGCGTCGCGGGACTGATCCTGGGCCGCAAGTTCATCACCGAGTCCAAGGCGCCGAAGGCGCTGCGCCTCGACCTGGTCGGTGTGGTGCTGGTGACGGCCGCGATGCTCATGCTGATCTACCCCCTCACCCGTGGCGAGGAGCTGGACTGGCCGCTGTGGGGCTACCTGTCGATGGCCGGCAGCCTGGTGGTGTTCCTGGTCCTGGTGATCTTCGAGCAGCGCAAGGCGCGCCGGGACGGCTCGCCGCTGGTCGAGCTGTCGCTGTTCCGGGTCAAGAGCTTCGCCGCCGGTATCGCCGTGCAGCTGACCTTCGGTGTGGGCCTCGGCATCTTCTTCCTGGTCTGGACGCTCTACATGCAGGAGGGGCTCGGCTGGAGCGCGCTGCGGGCCGGCACGACCGGAATCCCGTTCTCGATCGCGGTCTCCGTCGCCGCCGGGATCTCCGTACAGAAGCTGGTGCCGCGCTTCGGCCGCAAGGTCCTCCAGGCGGGTGCGCTGCTGATGGCCGCAGGTCTGCTGCTCTACATCTGGGAGTCCGACCGCTACGGCATGGACATCACCTCCTGGCAGATGGCGCTGCCGCTGGTGGTCATGGGCCTCGGGATGGGGCTCATCGTGGCCCCGCTGGCCGACGCGGTGCTGTCCGAGGTCCCGAAGGAGCACTCCGGCTCCGCCTCCGGCCTCTTCAACACCGTCCAGCAGATGGGCAATGCCCTGGGGCTCGCGCTCGTCTCGGTCATCTTCTTCGGCGCGATCGGTGACCGGCTCACGCTCGCAGAGGTGGGCCCGGCGTTCGCGAACGCCTTCGAGCACTCGCTGTGGTGGGTGGTCGGAGTGCTCGCGGCCATCTTCCTGCTGATGTTCGCGCTGCCGGCCCACCCGAAGCAGCACGTGGAGGGCGGCGCTGACGTGGCCGACGGTGCCACCGAGGAGCCCGTCAGCGAGGGCCCCGTCGGCGGGGAACCCGCCGCTGAGTCCGTGCTCACGCGCTGAGCCGACGAGGTACGGGGACGAAGAAGGAGACGGGTACGGGGACGCGGCGGAGAGCGGCGCACGGGGGTCGCAGCTCTCCGCCGCGTCCCCGTACCCGTCCTTACGCCCGGCCCGTCTCCGCTCCCACGCCCGTCCCGTCTCCTTCCCCACGTCCGCCGCAAGGCACGCCGTGCCGTCAGCAGATGCGCGTACGGCTCTCCATCGCGCCGCGCGCGGTCTCCTCGTCGCCGTACACCTCGCACATGTGGCGGCCGTCGGGTGTCGCCGTGTGCTCGACCTCCCACAGGCTCGTCTCGCTGCCGTCCAGCAGCAGGAAGGCGTGCTCGTACAGCGTGAAGCCGGCGTCCCGCCCGTCCACCTGGCACTGGCACCCGAAGATCTGCGTGATGTGGTGGGCGAAGGCCGCCCGCAGGAGGTGGGCCGTCTCCTCGCCGGGCACGTCCCCGTTCTCCGCGCGGCGCAGCACGCGGCGGGCGTGGTCCGCGGAGTTGTCCGGGGCGTACATCCGGGGGAGCGGGGCCGGCGGCGCGGCCATCAGGGCCGTGAGGATCTCCAGGTCGCCCTGCGGGCCCTCGTCCCCGAAGACCGGGGCGTCGCAGAAGCCGCCCGCGAGCCGGGCCGCGGCGATGTGCGCATCGGCCTCGTCGTCGTACAGCTCGTGCTGCCGGTCGCCGGGCTGCGAGCCGCAGCGGAGGCCCTCCGGGTCCCGCTGGCCGCAGTGCACCAGCTCCCAGAGCGTTAACGGGCTGCCGTCGCACAGCAGATACGTGTGCCGGTAGGTCTCGCGGTGCAGCGTCGAGCTGTGGTGCGAGGAGTGCAGGGAACTGCTGTGGGCGAGGGCTGTGCCGAGCCGCTCCACCGTACTGTCGGGCAGGTCGAACGAGTTGAGAGCCCGTCGCAGGAGTCGTTCGAGGTGCTGCTCGGTTGTCTCGTACGGATCGCTCAAGGTGCTTCTCCAGGCCGTCGCCGCGTGTTACCCGATGCGTGCTTAACGTAGTCCCTGGGTCTGACATCGTGACCGGGGTTCAGCAAAACGTACGACGCACGCAGAAGGTTCCCGGCGTTTTGCCCGAACTTCCCTATGCGGAGGGCGAGTCGGCTACGGGTCCGCCGTCGTCCGCCGACCGCCCCTGGCGGGGCTGCGTGCCGTAGAGCTCGCCGTACGAGGGATATGTGCCGCCACCCTCGCGGCCGTTGACGCCTGTGGCCGCCCGAGCGGCCTTCACGATGGCGCGGGTCACGGCCTCCGCACCCGCCGCCAGCAGGTCGTTGAGGGCGATCGGGTCCGCCGGGTCCAGTGTCCGTTCGCCGGTGGCCAGGGCGAAAACGGTGTCCCCGTCGGTCAGCAGATGTACGGGACGGATGGCGCGCGCGAGCCCGTCGTGGGCCGTGCCGGCGAGCTTCTGTGCCTGTGCCCGGCCGAGATCGGCGTCCGTGGCGACGACGGCGAGTGTGGTGTTGAGCGGGGGGCGCGCGTTCACGTCGTGCGCCTGCGCCAGGCGCTGTCGCGCCGTGCGGTGGACCTCGGGCGCGGGGGCGACCGCCGGCTCGGCGGCCCCGTACTCCCCGTACAGCACCCCGGTACGGGGATCGAGCACCGAGCCCGCCGCGTTCACCACGACCAGCGCGCCCACCGTGATCCCGGACGGCAGCAGGACACTCGCGGTGCCCACCCCGCCCTTCAGCTGCCCGGCGACCGCGCCCGTGCCCGCGCCGACGCACCCCTCGGCGACCGCGGCCCCCGACTCCGTGCGTGCGGCGTCCTCCACGGCGGCCCGGCCGGTCGACGCATCCGGGCGGGCCCGCCAGTCGCCGCCCCGGCCCAGGTCGAAGAGGCAGGCGGCCGGGACCACCGGAACGACCTGCGCCGGATCGGCGCCGACCCGCACGCCGCGCCCCCGCTCCTCCAGCCAGGCCATCACCCCGGACGCCGCGTCCAGCCCGAACGCGCTGCCCCCGGTCAGGACCACGGCGTCGATGCGCTGCACCAGGTTGCGCGGGTCGAGCGCGTCCGTCTCCCTGGTGCCGGGGCCGCCGCCGCGCACATCGACGGCGGCGACCGCGCCGCCCTCGGGGGCGAGGATCACGGTGGTGCCGCTGAGTGCGCCCCTGCCTGCGAGCGAGGCGTGCCCGACCCGGATTCCGGCGACATCGGTCAGGGCGTCCATCCGGTGCTCCTCGGGATCGGGGTCGGGGTCGGGATCGGGGGCGTGACCATCGGGGCCGGGGCCGTGATCCGGGTTGTGAGTGGCTGGCGGCACAGGGCGAACCTACCCGCGCGCGAGCGGGAGAAGCGGGACGGCGGAACGGGAGGGATGGGAGGGACCACGAGATGGGGAGGGAAAAGGGCAGGGGGACGGGAACATTGTGTACACATTCACAAGCGAACGATGGGTCAGGGTCCCGGAACAACGCCAAGCTCGGGAGGTGTATGCGTGGCGTGCGCCATTCGCCCTGCACGACACCCCGTCACCCACCCCCGGTCACGCCGCCGCCCGGGAGATCTTCGCCGCGCACGGCCTGCACGCCGCCCGAGGAGCGATCCCGCCGCCCGAGGGGCACGCCCGTGCGGTCGGTACACCCACGCCTGTGCCCGAAGGGCATCAACGCCTACCAGCAGGTCAACCACCCCGACCGGCTCACCGCCCCGCTCATGCGCCGCTCCCGTGACGAGGAGTTCCGGGAGGTCTCCTGGGACGAGGCCCTCGACTTCACCGTCGCCGAGATCAAGCGTATCCAGCAGACCTACGGCAACGACGCGTTCGGGCTGCTCGGCGGGGCCAGCCTGTTCTCCGAGAAGACCTACCTGGTCGGCAAATTCGCACGGGTCGCCCTCAAGTCCCGGCACGTCGACTACAACGGCCGGCTCTGCATGGTCAGCGCCGCCGGCGCCAACAAGCCCGCCTTCGGCATCGACCGGGCCGGCAACCCCTTCTCCGACATCCTGCTCACCGACTGCCTGCTGATCGCCGGCTCCAACGTCGGCGAGTGCTTCCCCGTGATGACCCAGTACGTATGGGGCGCCCGGGACCGCGGGGCCAGCCTGATCGTCATCGACCCGCGCGAGACGGCCATCGCCCGGACCGCCGACATCCATGTCGCCCTCAAGCCCGGCACCGACTCGGCGTTCTTCAACGCCGTGCTCAATGTCGTCATCGAGGAAGGGCTCACCGACGAGACCTATCTCGCCGCCCACGCCACCGGCTGGGAGGAGGTGAAGGCCAAGGCCGCCGAGTACCCGCCGGCCAGGTCCGCCGAGATCTGCGGGGTCCCCGCCGAACAGATCGTCCAGGTCGCCCGCACCTTCGCCCGTGCGCCGAAGGCCATGGCCTGGCACGCCCGCGGCATCGAGCACCACTCGCAGGGCGTCGAGAACTGCCTCACCGTGATCAACCTCTGCACCGCCACCGGGCACATCGGCAAACCCGGAGCCGGATACGGGACCATCACCGGCCAGGGCAACGGGCAGGGCGGCCGCGAACACGGCCAGAAGTCCGACCTCCTGCCCGGCGGCCGCTCCATCATGAACGAGGAGCACCGCCGGCAGATCTGCGAGATCTGGGGCATCGAGGAGTCCGAACTCCCGCCCGCCGGCACATCGATGATGGAGATGGTCTGGCAGATGCAGCGCCGCGAGATCCTCGGACTGATCGGCATCTGCAACAACCCGTTCGTCTCCCTCCCCAACTACAAGGTGGTCAAGGAGGGGTACGACACGACTGAGTTCCACGCTCAATTCGACTTCTTCCTTTCCGAGACCGCTGCCAACGCGCACGTCGTCTTCCCCGTCACCACCTGGGCCGAGGACGAAGGGGTGATGGCCAACGCCGAGGCCCGGGTGGTCAAGCACAACAAGGCCCAGGACCCGCCCCCCGGCGTACGGACCGACACCTGGGTGATGTGCGAACTGGCCAAACGCCTCGGCGCGGGCGACAAATTCGCCTTCACCGACTCCCGCGAGGTCTTCGACGAGCTGCGGATCGCCTCCGCCGGCACCGTCAACGACTACTACGGCATCACCTACGAACGGCTGGAGGAGACGGGCGGAATCGCCTGGCCCTGCCCCTCCACCGACCACCCCGGCACTCCCCGCCTCTTCGAGGACGGCAGGACCTACCATCCCGACGGCAAGATCCATCTGCAGGTCGTCGAGTGGCACCCGCCGATGGACCCGTACGACGACGAGCACCCGATGTCCCTCACCACCGGACGCACCGTCGCGCACTTCCTCTCCGGCAACCAGACCCGCCGGCTCGGCGCCCTCGTCGAACAGACCCCGCGCCCCTGGGCCGAGATCCACCCCTCCCACGGCTTCCGCAACGGCGAACCCGTCCGCGTCGTCACCCGGCGCGGCAGTGAGGTATTCCCCGCCCTGGTCACCGAGGCGATCCGCCCCGACACCGGCTTCATCCCGTACCACTGGCCCGTCCCCACCTCAGCCAACGCGCTGACCATCGATGCCCTGGACCCCCGCTCCAAGATCCCGGAGTACAAGGTGTGCGCCTGCCGCATCGAGCACGCCGAGAAGATCGACGAGGTCCCCGCACCTCCTGTCGCGCCCGGGCACGTCGCCTACCCGGAGACCCAGGTCTCTCGTACCGACCCGTTGCCGCCCACGACCCCGCAGGGCCGTGGCACCTCGGAGAGGAGCTGATGCCCGCATGATGGGCAGAACGATCTTTATCGACCCGGGGCGCTGCATCGGCTGCCAGGCCTGTGTCTCCGCCTGCCGGGAATGCGACTCGCACCGCGGCAAGTCGATGATCCACCTCGACTACACCGATGAGGGCCAGTCCGTCGCCTCCCTCCCCACGGTCTGCATGCACTGTGAGGACCCCGTCGCCCCGTGCGCCGAGGTCTGTCCCGCCGACGCGATCCTGGTGACCGCGGACGGCGTGGTGCAGCAGGCGGACACCACCCGCTGCATCGGCTGCGCCAACTGCGTCAACGCCTGCCCCTTCGGTGTCCCGAAGATCGACCTCCAGGCCAAGCTGCAGATGAAGTGCGACCTCTGCTACGACCGCACCGCCTACGGCCTCGCCCCCATGTGCGCCACCGTCTGCCCGACGGGGGCCCTCTTCTACGGGACCGTCGAGGAGCTCCAGGCCGAACGCCCCGGCGTCCAGGTCGCCGACACCTTCGTCTTCGGCGAGAGCGAGGTCCGCACCGGCGTCGCCATGGTCGTCCCCGCCGACAAGGTCCAGTGGCCGGTGCCCGGCGGTCTGCCCGTCGTGGAGATCAACGGGAAGGACGTCCGCCGATGAGCGTCACCGACCAGCCGCCCTCCCGGCCGCCCGCCGGGGACCCGCGCGAGGCACTGCACGACCGGATCGCCGCGGACTCCCTGACCACCCGGCGCGACTACCTGCGGATCGTCGCCACCGTCTCCGGCGGACTCGCCCTCGGCGGGCTCGGCGTCGCCGCCGGCATCCTCCCGCGTCACGGCGACCCCGACGACGCGAAGGCACCCGAACCGAAGAAAGTCAGCGCCCAGCTGCTGCCCGGGGAGTCCGTCGCCTTCCGCTACCCGGACGAGGAGGACCGCGCGGTCGCCGTCCGGCTCAACGACGGGACCCTCGTCGGCTACTCGGCCATCTGCACCCACCTCGCCTGCGCCGTGCTCTGGCGGAAGGACCGGGGCTCCGAGGGTGAGCTGTACTGCCCCTGCCACGAGGGTGTCTTCGACGCGCGAACCGGCGAGGTCACCGCGGGACCGCCGCCCCGCGGACTGCCCAAGGTGGCGCTCACCGAGCAGCCCGACGGCAGTATCTGGGCGGTGGGCACCACGCACTCGGGCGAGAGCATCGAGCACGGCCTCTGCCGCCGGCTCGGCGACGACCGCCCGGACCTCGCCTCCCGGATCGGCTGCCCAGGGGCCAAGCGGGGCGCCGAGGCCCCCGCGGCGACCGGCGCGGGCGCCCCGCAGACCACCGGCTCCCGGACCACTGCCCCGCAGGCACCTGACGACCGGACCTCGGGCGCCCGGACCTCCGGCAGCCGGACATGAGCGATGCCCAGCAGCCCGAGCCCGGCCCGCACTACCCGGAGTACCACCCGGGCAGCACCCGGCCCGAACTCAACCGGCCCGTCCACGAGCGCTATCCCCAGATCCGGCCCACCAGCGGATACGGCGACCCCCGCGTCCGCCACACCGGACCGGGTCCGGGCGCCGGCACGGACCAGGAGCCGGAACGCTCCTCGAAGCTCACCGTCCGGCTGACCCTCGCCATGACCGTGGTCGTCGGGCAGCTCTGGGGACTGACCGTGATCATCGACGAATGGATGGAGGGCAACTCCGGCACCGCCTGGTGGGGGGCCGGATTCCTGTGCCTGTCGTTCCTCGTGGTGCTCGGCCTCTGGGCGCTGGACCCGAAGGACCGCTGAGCGCCGCCGGGCACCGGCGGGCGGCCGTACCCCGCAGGGCTGCCGGACACCTGGGCGCGGCCGGGCACCGGAGGGCGGCCGTACCCTGGGGGTATGAGTACCGCCCCCGCCCCCGGCCCGCGTGATCCCGAACCGGGCCCGCCGGACCCCTCGCACCGGCCGGACCGGCCCGAGCCCGAGCGCCGGCCGAAGCCGGCCCTGGTCTTCGACGATCCACTGGACCAGCAGTCCTCGGACGACACGGACCGGGGCTGGGGCGAGCGGTCCCCGTCCGGCAGCAGCGCCGCCGACCTGGCCCGCTTCCTCGACGAGAAGCCGCCCCACCACATCTGAGCAGCCGGCTACTCCCGGCCGCCCGGACCGGAGTCCGCGTTCCCGGAGCCCGCTGCCCCGGGATCCCCGTCCGCCGGGCCGACGCGCTGCGAGACCAGCGCGTCGCGGATCTCCTTCAGCACCTCCAGCTCGCTGACCTCCAGCGTCTCCTGCACACCCTCCTTCGCCGCCAGCATGGCCGCGCGCCTGGCGAGGTACTTCGCCATCGGCAGGACCATCAGGAAGTAGACGACGGCGGCGGTGATCAGGAAGCTGAGGGTGGCGCTGAGCACCGATCCCCACAGGATGCGGATTCCCTCGGTCGCTTCGCCCGTCTTCGGGTCCGTCGTGCACGGGCCCTTGAGGCAGGAGCTGTAGTTCGCCAGATCCTTGGTGCCGAACGCACCGACGAGCGGATTGATGACGCCCTTCACGATCGCGTTCACGATGTTGGTGAACGCGGCGCCGATCACGACGGCGACCGCCAGGTCGATCACATTGCCACGCATCAGGAAGGCCTTGAAGCCGTCCAGCAGATTGGCCTTCTTCTTCTCGCTCAAGGGTGAGCCGTCCTTCGTGTGTGCCGTAAGCGGAGTGAACTCCTCCGCAACTTACGGCAGTACACGGTGGGACGGCCCAATTCAGCACTTTCTTCAGGTGACATGGCGAGGCGTCAGTTCGAATCAGCACAGGATCACCGCAAGTCCGGCCGAGACTCCCGCGCCCGCCAGCTTCGCTGCCGCGGCCCGGGGCACGGACAACACGATGAGCGCCCCGTTCTCCGTCGGGCCCTCGGCGGACGTCTGGGGCACCTGGGCGACTCGCGCGCTCTTCGCCAGGACCCGGGCATCGGTTCCGGGCCCCTCGGGCGCGATCACATCGACGCGGTCCCCGGGCCGCAGCAGCCGCACGGTCGCCGCGTCCGCGATCCGTACCGGCGCCGACACCAGCCGCCGGACGGGCGGCGAAGCCCGCTCCCGCGCCGTCCCGGCCGTCGGTGCCGTGCCTGATACGGCACCGGCCCCGCCGGCTCCCGTAACACCGTCCCCGCCCCGGCCGCCGCTCCCGCCGAACCCCGAGACGGCCAGCACGGCAGCGGTCAGTGCCAGCCCGGCGGCCATCGCCCGCCGCCGGCGCCACGCGGCCCGCCACATCCGGTGCCCGCCACCCCCGCGCACCCGCAACGGCGCGAACGCGGGCACCCCGCAGGGCGGGGGAGCGGGCGCGCACATCAGCGGCGAGCCGGAGAAGCCGGTGGGGGCGGGCCGAGGAGACAAGGACGAGTCGGGTGAGGGGGGTGAGATGGGGCAGTCGAATGAACCGAGTGAACCGGCTGAGCTGGGTGAGCGCATGACGAACACCGCCTGGGGCGAGGGAGTTGAGGATGCGGAACCGAGCGGCCCCGGATGAACAGACCCCACGATCCGGCATGCGCGAGATTCCCGCCGAGCCCTGTGGACGGCTCACCGGATGTGGAAAACTCCCTCACCCACCTGCAAGCCCCACCTGCAAGCCCCATCCGCAAGCCCCATCCGCACGCCCCACCCACGGGGCGTGCGCACGAGGCGTGCGCACAATCCTCGTCCGCACGCCCTACGGCAGCTCGATCCCCGTGTCGATTCCCTCCAGCGCATGCGCGCACGGGCAGTCGCGGTCCGCCTCCGCGGGCAGCTCGGCCACGGCGTCGAAGAGGACCGAGCGCAGCCGGTCGACGTTGGCCGCGAACACCTTGAGTACTTCGCCGTGGGAGACGCCCTCGCCGGTCTCCGCGCCCGCGTCCAGGTCGGTCACCAGCGTCATCGTCGTATAGCAGAGTCCCAGTTCGCGGGCGAGGACGGCTTCCGGGTGCCCGGTCATGCCGACCACCGACCAGCCCATCGCCGCGTGCCAGCGTGATTCCGCCCGGGTCGAGAAGCGCGGTCCCTCGACGACCACCAGCGTCCCGCCGTCCACGGCCTCCCAGTCCCGGCCCCGGGCCGCCGCCAGCGCGGCCTTGCGGCCCTTGGGGCAGTACGGGTCGGCGAAGCCCAGGTGCACCACGTTCGGCACCACGCCGTCCGCCCGGGGCTCCCCGTCGTAGAAGGTCTGGGTACGGGTCTTCGTACGGTCCACCAGCTGGTCGGGCACGATCAGCGTTCCCGGTCCGTAGTCCGGCCGGAGCCCGCCGACCGCGCACGGGCCGAGCACCTGGCGTACCCCGACCGAGCGCAGCGCCCACAGATTGGCGCGGTAGTTGATGCGGTGCGGCGGCACGTGATGGCTACGGCCGTGCCGGGGGAGGAAGGCGACCCGGCGGCCGCCGATCTCGCCGAGGAACACGGAGTCGCTCGGCTGTCCGTAAGGGGTGTCCACGCGGACCTCGGTGACGTCCTCCAGGAAGGAGTACAGCCCCGAGCCGCCGATCACGCCGATCTCTGCGTTTGCCATGCGTTCACCCTATGGCCTGTCGTCGAACTGCCGTCTGCCGCGCGGCGCCACGTACGCACTCTCGCCGTGCCGGGGGCGCAAACGCGGGTGACCCCGCCGAGTTGGATCAGCGGGGTCACGGGCGAAGCAGGTGGGACGGCGGCTCAGGCAGCCGACGTACCGCTTGAGGAGCTCGAGGACGAAGAGCCCGAAGAACTTGACGAACTCGACGACGAAGAACCCGAAGAGGATGACGTCGACGAGGACGAAGAGGCCGAGGACTTGGTGTCCGACCCCGTCGAGGACGACGATCCGGAACCGGCGGCCTTCGCGGCGGCCGGGGCCGGCGTGCTGCTCGACGAGGAGCCGCGGCTGTCGTTCCGGTAGAAGCCGGAGCCCTTGAAGACAATGCCGACCGCCGAGAACACCTTCTTGAGGCGTCCTTCGCAGTTCGGGCACACCGTCAGGGCGTCATCGGTGAACTTCTGCACCGCTTCGAGGCCCTCGCCACACTCGGTGCACTGGTACTGATAGGTCGGCACTTGTTCCTCCTGGCACTCTGACTCAATGAGTGCTAACGACGCTCCATAGTGACGTATTCCGCTGGATCAGTCCACCGTGACCGGCCCGCGGTGACCGATCCCACGTGCCACGGTCCGCCCTGAAGGGCTCGGCAGGAGCCTGGACCGCAGTGCCAGCAGGGTCACCAGAGCCAGCACCGTACCCACCAGCGGCACCAGGAATCCGGTGCTCGCGCCGTGGGCGTCCGCGAGCTGGCCGGCGACCGTCACGGCCGCCGCCTGCCCGAGCGCGACCGCACCCGTCAGCCAGGTGAACGCCTCGGTCCTGGCGGACGCGGGCACCAGCGCCTCGACCAGCGTGTAGCCGCTGATCAGGGCCGGGGCGATGCAGAGGCCCACCAGCAGCCCGAGCGCGGCCAGCAGGGGCACCGAGTGCACCGCCCACAGGCCCGACGCGGTCAGGGTCAGCCCCGCGTACCCGGCGAGCAGCCGGCGCCGCGGCCCGCTCTTCCAGGCGATGGCACCGCAGGCGATCCCGGCCAGCATGTTGCCGGCCGCGAAGATTCCGTAGAGCACCCCGTTCGAGCCGGGGCTGCCGATCTCCTCGGCGAAGGCGGTCAGCGAGACCTGCATGCCGCCGAAGACCGCGCCGATCCCGAGGAAGGCCACCGAGAGCACGCGCACGCCGGGCACCGAAAGGGCGGAGGCGTGCCGAGGGGAGTCGCCGGTGGGCCCGGTGTCGCGCACGGACGGCTGGGTGGCGCGCTGCGCGGCGAAGAACAGGCCGCCGACCAGCGTCAGCGCGGCTTCCGCGATGAGCCCGGCCGCCGGGTGCACCCCGGTGCACAGCGCGGTGGCGATGACCGGGCCGATGACGAAGGTGAACTCGTCCGTCACCGACTCGAAGGCGGCGGCGGTGGACATCAGGGGCGAGGCCTCGCGGCCGGGCGCGGCCCCGAGCACGGCCGCCCAGCGGGCGCGCACCATCGGGCCGATCTGTGGGATGGAGGCGCCCGTCGGCACAGCGGCCAGGGACAGTGCCCAGATCGGCGCGTCCGCCAGCGCGAGCGCTGTCAGCGCGCTCACGGAGGCCGCGTGCACCAGGACGCCGGGCAGCAGGACCGCCCGCTGCCCGAAGCGGTCGGCGAGCTTGCCGGTCTGCGGCGCGAACAGTGCCATGGAGACGCCGCTCACGGCGGCGACGGCGCCCGCGCTGCCGTAGGAGCCGGTGGTGTGCTGGACCAGCAGGACGATGCCGATGGTCAGCATGGCGAAGGGCTGCCGTGCGGCGAAGCCCGGCAGGAGGAAGGTCCACGCACCCGGAGTGCGCAGCAACTGCCCGTATCCGGGGCGGTCGGAGACCGTGGACACCACGGTCCATGCCTTTCTGCCGCCTGGTGGCCGTGCTCCTGCGCTACGGGCCGGCACCTGGGGTGCGGGCCCGGTCAGGGGCTGCCGAGAGCTGTCCTCTTCGCGCGGGACTGCGGTAGATGCCGGGCGCTCACAGCAGAGGCGGAGGACGCCACGACCGCCATACGGTCGCGCCAGCTCTGCGTCAGGCAGAGTTGGTCGATCAAGATCGTTGGGTGTCGATCGTTGATGTGTCGATCGTTTGATTGTCGGTTGATCTGAAATGCGGATGGGTCGTTCACTGCCGGATGCCTGCGGCCGGCCGCCGGGGGGCGCCGGGTCCGTCGTCCGGTCCGGCCGCGGGGGTGCGCGTCACGGCCGTACGCATACTGAGCGTCGGCAAGTTTCCTTCATCGTACAGGCAGGTTTCGCTGCGTACCTGCGATTGTGGGCGAGTCACCCTCCGTAACCTGCGAACGCGGGCGCCTCCTCACTGGTGGGCCTTCGCTTCGCGTTCCTTCGCGTCTCGTGCGTCACGTTCCTTCGCCTCACGGTCCCTTGCCTCGCGGGCCCTCGCCTCGCGCACCTTCGCCCCGCGGGTCTTCATCTCCCGGGGCGGCGCCTCGTGCGGCTTCGTCTCGTCCGGTGTCCGGCCGAGCTTCTTCACCGCCTTGAGCGCGTTGGAGACGTGCGGCCCGGTGAAGGGCTCCGTGCCGGGATTGCCGTCGGTACCCAGCCAGCTCGCCAGCTTGCCGCCCTCGCCGACCGCGCGCAGCCGGGCCTCGGTCGCGTCACGCACCGGATCGGTGGTGACCACCAGCAGTTCGTCACCTCGGCGCAGCACCGTCGGCGGGGTGGGTACGAAGCTCTTGTCGTCGCGTACGACGAGGGTGACCGCGGCGCCCGACGGCAGCCGCAGTTCACCGACCTCGACGCCGTGCATCTTCGACTTGGCCGGGATGGCCACCGACAGCAGATGTCCGCGCAGCCGCTCCAGGGGTGCCGACTCGATGCCCAGGTCGGCCGCCTCGGACGGGGCCTGGCCGATCTTGAGCGCCTTCGCGAGCCACGGCAGCGTCGGGCCCTGGATGAGGGTGTAGACGATGACGAGCACGAAGACGATGTTGAAGACCCGGGTGGAGCCCTCGATACCGGACACCATCGGAATGGTCGCCAGGACGATGGGCACGGCGCCACGCAGCCCCGCCCAGGACATCAGGGCCTTCTCCTGCCACGGCAACCGGAACGGGGCCAGCGACAGGAAGACTTCCAGCGGCCGGGCCACCACGGTGAGCACCAGGCCCACGACGACGGCGGGCCAGAAGTCGTCGAGCAGATCGTGCGGGGTGACCAGCAGGCCGAGCAGCACGAACATGCCGATCTGGGCCAGCCAGCCGAGCCCGTCGGCGAAACCGCGGGTGGCGGGCCAGTGCGGGAGCTTGGCGTTGCCGAGGATCATCGCCGCGAGGTAGACGGCGAGGAAGCCACTGCCGTGCACCATGGCGCCCGCCGCGTACGCGGAGACCGCGATCGCCATCACGGCGATGGGGTAGAGGCCGGAGGCGGGCAGCGCCACGTGCCGCAGCCCGAACGAGCCCAGCCAGCCGACCGCGATGCCGACGGCCGCGCCGATCGCCAGCTCCAGCGCTATCTCGCCGACCAGCACGTACCAGTGGTCCACCGGGCCGACGGTCGAGAAGGCCACCACCAGGATCACCACCGGGGCGTCGTTGAAGCCGGACTCGGCCTCCAGGACACCGGTGATCCGGGCGGGCAACGGCACCTTGCGCAGGACGGAGAAGACCGCGGCGGCGTCCGTGGAGGAGACGACGGCGCCGATGATCAGCGCCTGCCGCCACTCCAGGCCGACCAGGTAGTGCGCCCCGGCGGCGGTCACGCCCACGCTCACCGCGACGCCGACCGTGGAGAGCATCGCAGCCGCCGGCAGCGCGGGTCTGACCTCTTTCCACTTCGTGCCGAGGCCGCCCTCGGCGAGGATCACGACCAGGGCCGCGTACCCGATGACCTGCGTCAGTTCCGCGTTGTCGAACTTGACGTCGAAGAGCCCGTCCTGCCCCATGACGACGCCGATGCCGAGGTACAGGAGCAGGCTCGGGAGCCCGCTGCGGGACGAGATCCGGACCGCCGCCACCGCGACGAGCAGGACAAGTGAGCAGACGAGCAGTAGCTCGTTGAGCGCGTGGACAGTCAGTGGCCGGTCCTTCCCTGCGAGCGCCTGCCGGATCGTGTTCCGGCGGCCGGTACTTCGTTACCTTACCTAATCTTTAACGTTTTCTTGATGCGTTCGAGTACTCGTGCGATCGCTACGCAATTCGAACCATCCCGATACCGCGTCAGAGGGGCCTCAGCGCTGCGCCTATGGTTGCTCCTGCACTCCCAGGACCACCCTGCCCCTCGAAGGACAGCGATGCCCGCCAACACAACCGCCTCTTCCGGCTCCACCGGTACCGCCGGTGGCGGGTCGCGCAAGAAGAAGGGGCGACGCGCCCGCAAAGTCGTGATCGTCCTGGTGCTGGCGCTTGTCGCGGGTATCGGATTCGGCACGTACTGGTCCGTATCGACCGTGCGGGCCTCGTACCCGCAGACCAACGGGACCGCCCAGCTCGCGGGCCTCGACAGCAACGTCGAGGTCAAGCGCGACAGCTACGGCATTCCGCAGATCTACGCGGACTCCGACGCCGACCTGTTCCGCGCCCAGGGATTCGTCCAGGCGCAGGACCGCTTCTGGGAGATGGACGTCCGCCGTCACATGACGGCCGGCCGGCTCTCCGAGATGTTCGGCTCCGGCCAGGTCGAGACGGACTCCTTCCTGCGCACGCTGGGCTGGCGCAAGGTCGCCCAGGAGGAGTACGACCACCTCCTGTCCGCGGAGACCAAGAAGAACCTCCAGTCGTACGCGGACGGCGTGAACGCCTACCTCAAGGACCGCGACGGCAAGGACATCTCCGTCGAGTACGCGGCGCTGGGCCTCACCAACGACTACAAGCCGGTGAAGTGGACCCCGGTCGACTCCGTCGCCTGGCTCAAGGCCATGGCCTGGGACCTGCGTGGCAACATGCAGGACGAGATCGACCGTTCGCTGATGACCAGCAGGCTCGACGCGAAGCAGATCGAGGACCTGTACCCGCCGTACCCGTACGACAAGCACAAGCCGATCGTCTCCGAGGGCGGGATCTCCCCGGCCACCGGGAAGTACGACCCGCAGGCGACGCCGTCCGACAGCCTCGGCTCGTCGACCGTGCAGGGCGCCACCGAGGGGCTCAACACCCAGCTCGGCGCGCTCTCCGACACCCTGGACAAGATCCCCTCGCTGCTCGGTCCGAACGGCACCGGCATCGGGTCGAACTCCTGGGTGGTCTCGGGCAAGTACACGACGACCAACAAGCCGCTGCTCGCCAACGACCCGCACCTCGCGCCGCAGCTGCCCTCGCTCTGGTACCAGATGGGGCTGCACTGCCGCAGCGTCTCGGCCACCTGCAAGTACGACACCGCCGGCTACACGTTCTCCGGCATGCCGGGCGTGATCATCGGCCACAACCAGGACGTCGCCTGGGGCTTCACCAACCTGGGCGCGGACGTCACCGACCTCTTCCTGGAGAAGGTCTCCGCCGACGGCTACCAGTACGACGGCAAGGTGAAGCCCTTCACCACCCGCGAGGAGACCATCAAGGTCGCCGGCGGCAAGGACCGGCACATCACCGTCCGTGAGACGAACAACGGCCCGCTGGTCTCCGACCGCAGCAGCGAGCTGGAGAAGGTCGGCCAGAAGGCGCCCGTGACCAACGCCGCCCCCGACCGTGCGGACGGTTACGGGGTGGCGCTCAAGTGGACCGCGCTGGAGCCCGGCCACTCCATGGACGCCGTCTTCGAGCTCAACCGTGCCAAGGACTTCACCACCTTCCGGGCGGCCGCCGAGCACTTCGAGGTCCCCTCGCAGAACCTGATCTACGCCGACACCAAGGGTCACATCGGCTACCAGGCGCCCGGCAAGATCCCGGTCCGCAAGTCCGGCGACGGCACTATGCCCAGCCCCGGCTGGTCCTCGGCCTACGGCTGGAAGAAGGACCCGATCCCGTTCGACCAGCTGCCGTACGAGTACGACCCCAAGCGCGGGTACATCGTCACCGCCAACCAGGCCGTGATCGACGAGGACACGTACCCGTACATGCTCACCAAGGACTGGGGCTACGGCACCCGCAGCCAGCGGATCAACGACCTCATCGAGTCGAAGATCAAGGGCGGCGGGAAGATCTCGACCGATGACATGCAGAAGATGCAGATGGACAACACCAGTGAGATCGCCGCGCTGCTGGTGCCCGAACTGATGAAGATCAACGTCTCGGACAAGGACGTCCGCCAGGCGCAGAAGCTGCTGGAGGGCTGGGACTACACCCAGGAGTCCGACTCGGCGGCCGCCGCGTACTTCAACGCGGTCTGGCGCAACATCCTCAAGCTGGCCTTCGGCGACAAGCTGCCCAAGGAGATGCGCGTCAAGGGCGAATGCCTGAACGTGCCGCCGGCCAAGAGCTCGGGCCCGGTCGACGAGCAGGACAGGCTGGTACGCGAATGCGGCCAGCGCGCCCCCGACTCGGCGCAGCCGGACGGCGGCGACCGCTGGTACCAGGTCGTCGAGAACCTCATGGACAAGCCGGACAGCGACTGGTGGAAGGCGCCGGCGAACCGCAAGGACAAGGCGACCGACAACCGTGAGGAGCTGTTCGCGCGCGCCATGGAGGACGCCCGCTGGGAGCTGACGGCCAAGCTCGGTAAGGACATCACCACCTGGAACTGGGGCCGGCTGCACCAGCTGACCCTGAAGAACCAGACCCTCGGTACGGAGGGGCCCGGACTGCTCCAGCGGGTGCTCAACCGGGGCCCGTGGAACCTTGGCGGCGGCGAGGCCGCGGTGGACGCCACCGGCTGGAACGCGGCCGGCGGCTACGAGGTCGTGTGGGTCCCGTCGATGCGGATGGTCGTCAACGTGGGGGACTGGGACAAGTCCCGCTGGATCAACCTCACCGGCGCCTCCGGGCACGCGTTCAGCGCGCACTACACCGACCAGACGGACAAGTGGGTCAACGGCGAGCTGCTCGACTGGTCCTACGGGACGAACGCGGTCACCGGGTCGACGACGGACACGCTGACCCTGAAGCCTTAGGGCTTTGGGGGCGGGCGGGCCCGCCGCGCTTCAGCCGCCGCCGAAGCGCCGCGGTCCCGCCGGTGTCACGACCGCGTCCACGGGGTGGTCGTGCGGTTCCTCCGGGACCCGCGCGACCACCTCGTCGTCGTACAGCAGGACGACCAGGGCGGGATGCGCCCCGGCCGCCGAGAGCCGGGCCAGTACCCGGTCGTAGCTGCCGCCGCCCCGGCCGAGCCGCATCCCGCGCCCGTCCACCGCCAGGCCCGGCAGCAGCACCGCTCCGGCGTCCAGGACGGCGTCGGGGCCGAGCCGCTCGCCGCCCGGCTCCAGCAGCCCTCGGCCGGCCTTCCCGAGGCGCCCGGGGCCCTCGTACGGCGCCCAGTCCAGGTCGTTGTCCGGCAGGAGCACCGGCAGCAGCACCCGGACGCCCCGCGCGCGCAGGGCGTCCAGCAGAGCGCGGGTGCCCGGTTCACGCCCCACCGAGACGTACGCGGCGACGGTACGGGCCCCGGAGAGCTCGGGGAGCGCGAGCGCGTGACGGGCGAGAACCGCGGCGGCCCGTTCGACGTCCTCATCGGTCAGGAGGCGCCGTGCGGCGAGCAGTTCGCGCCGCAGTAGTGCCTTTGCGGACATGTCGGTGTTCAACGGGGCACCTACAGATCTCTCGTACTGGCATATATGAGTACAAAGTTAACCGGAGGCTCATCTTCCGCCCATGTGCGCCGGTTAAGGTTCTGCGCATGACTCAGTCGAACCCCAGGATCAGCAAGGCTGTCATTCCGGCGGCGGGCCTCGGTACCCGCTTCCTGCCGGCCACCAAAGCCACTCCCAAAGAGATGCTGCCTGTCGTCGACAAGCCTGCCATCCAGTACGTCGTCGAAGAGGCGGTGGCCGCCGGTCTCTCCGACGTACTGATGATCACCGGTCGCAACAAGCGTCCCCTGGAGGACCACTTCGACCGCAATTACGAGCTGGAGTCGGCGCTCACCCGCAAGGGCGATGCCGAACGGCTGCGCAGGGTGCAGGAGTCGAGCGACCTGGCGACGATGCACTACGTCCGCCAGGGCGACCCGCGCGGCCTGGGCCACGCCGTCCTGTGCGCGGAGCCCCACGTGGGCGACGAGCCCTTCGCGGTGCTCCTCGGCGACGACCTGATCGACCCGCGCGACCCGCTGCTGGCCCGCATGGTGGAGATCCAGGAGCGCGAGGGCGGCAGTGTCATCGCGCTCATGGAGGTCGCCACCGAGCTGATCCACCAGTACGGCTGCGCGGCCGTCGAGCCCACCGCCGAGGGCGATGTGATGCGGATCACCGGCCTGGTCGAGAAGCCGGAACCGGCCGACGCGCCCAGCAACCTCGCCATCATCGGCCGCTACGTCCTGGACCCCGCGGTCTTCGGCATACTGCGCCGGACCGAGCCCGGCCGCGGTGACGAGATCCAGCTGACCGACGCCCTGCAGCTGCTGGCCGAGGACGAGAAGACCGGCGGCCCGGTGCACGGGGTCGTCTTCAAGGGCCGCCGCTATGACACCGGTGACCGGAGCGACTACCTCCGTGCCATTGTCAGACTCGCGTGCGAACGTGAAGACCTGGGCCCGGAGTTCCGGACCTGGCTCCGCAGTTACGTCACCGAGGAGATGTAAGACCTTGAGCAGCACGATCTGGTCGGTGGACGAGCACCTGCAAGACATCCTCGCCGCCGTGAAGCCGCTCGAACCCATCGAGCTGCAACTGCCCGACGCACAGGGCTGCGTCCTGGTCGAGGACGTCGTGGTGGAGATCGCCCTGCCGCCCTTCGACAACAGCTCGATGGACGGCTACGCGGTCCGCGTCTCCGATGTGGAGGGCGCTACCGAGGAGTTCCCCGCGGTCCTCACCGTCATCGGTGACGTCGCGGCGGGCGATGCCGGACTACTCGGCGACCAGCGGGTGGGGCCCGGCGAGGCAGCCCGCATCATGACCGGCGCCCCGCTGCCGGCCGGCGCGGAGGCCGTGGTCCCGGTCGAATGGACCGACGGCGGCACGGGCGAGGGCCCCGCCGCCTCGATGCGCTCCCACAGCGACGCCCCGGAGGGCGCGCGCGGCGAGGTCCGCGTCCACCGCCCGGCCGAGGCCCGTGCCCACGTCAGGGACCGGGGCAGCGACGTCAGGCCGGGCGATCTGGCCCTGCGCGCCGGCTCGGTGGTCGGACCGCCGCAGATCGGCCTGCTCGCGGCGATCGGCCGCTCGACGGTGAAGGTGCGGCCCCGGCCGCGCGTCGTCGTCATCTCGACCGGCAGCGAACTGGTCCAGCCCGGCGAGGAGCTGACCGGCGGCCAGATCTACGACTCGAACAGCTTCGCGCTGACCGCCGCCGCGCGCGACGCCGGAGCGATCGCCTACCGGGTCGGCGCCGTCACCGATGACGCGGAGACGCTGCGCGCCACGATCGAGGACCAGCTGATCCGCGCGGACATCGTCGTCACCACCGGTGGCGTCAGCGTCGGCGCGTACGACGTGGTCAAGGAGGCCCTGTCCTCGGTGGGCGACGAGGACGAGCCGGGCAGCGGCATCGACTTCCGCAAGCTGGCCATGCAGCCGGGCAAGCCGCAGGGCTTCGGCTCCATCGGCCCGGAGCACACCCCGCTGCTGGCCCTGCCGGGCAACCCGGTCTCCAGCTACGTCTCGTTCGAGCTGTTCGTACGGCCCGCGATCCGGACCCTGATGGGCCTGCCGGACGTGCACCGCCCCACCGCCAGGGCCACCCTGGTCTGCGACAAGGCGTTGTCCTCGCCCGACGGCAGGCGGCAGTTCCTGCGCGGGACGTACGACGCCGAGGCGGGCACCGTCACGCCCGTGGGCGGTTCCGGATCGCATCTGATCGCGGCTCTCGCCCAGGCGGACGCGCTGATCGTGCTGCCCGAGGACGTCACCTCGGCGGAGCCCGACGCGGACGTCGAGGTGATCCTGATCCGCTGAGCGGCGCCGGGTGGCGGTACGGTATCTGCCGCTGTGCCTTCCGGGGGACACCCCCCGGACCCCGGGCCCGCACCCCGGTGCGGCTCAGGGGCATCCGGCGCCCTACCGCTAGGCGGAGTTAGTTGAGTACGCAGAACAGGCTGACGCATATCGACGAGGCGGGCGCCGCCCGCATGGTCGACGTCTCCGAGAAGGACGTCACCGCGCGCGTCGCCCGGGCCAGCGGCCGGGTCCTCGTCTCGCCGCGCGTCATCGAACTGCTCCGGGGCGAAGGGGTCCCCAAGGGCGACGCCCTCGCCACCGCGCGCATCGCCGGGATCATGGGGGCCAAGCGCACCCCCGACCTGATCCCCCTCTGTCACCCGCTCGC
This sequence comes from Streptomyces sp. NPDC048462, assembly GCF_043200175.1. Lineage (NCBI taxonomy): Bacteria > Bacillati > Actinomycetota > Actinomycetes > Kitasatosporales > Streptomycetaceae > Streptomyces > Streptomyces sp. NPDC048462. The sequence goes on along the minus strand of NZ_JBICXG010000010.1, from coordinate 227,099 downwards.
CGTCTCCGGCGTCAAGGTCGACCTGAGCGTGGCCGACGACGCGGTGGAGATCCTCGCGACCGTGAAGACCACGGACCGCACGGGCGTGGAGATGGAGGCCCTGACCGCGGTGTCGGTCGCCGCGCTCACCGTCGTCGACATGATCAAGGCGGTCGACAAGGCCGCGGTCATCACCGACATCCGGGTCGAGACGAAGTCGGGCGGCAAGTCCGGCGAGTACGTCCGCACCGCACCCGCCGGAGCGGACGCGTGAGCGCCCCCGAGTCCTCCGCCGGCTACCGCGCCCTCGTGGTGACCGCGTCCAACCGGGCCGCCGCCGGGGTCTACGCCGACAAGGGCGGCCCGCTGATCGCCGAGGCGCTGACCGGGCTCGGCTTCACCGTGGACGGTCCGCAGGTCGTCCCCGACGGCGATCCCGTCGAACAGGCGCTGCGGGACGGGGTGGCCGCCGCGTATGACGTCATCGTGACCACCGGCGGCACGGGCATCTCGCCCACCGACCGCACCCCCGAGGCGACCCGCCGGGTCCTGGACCACGAGGTCCCCGGCATCCCCGAGGCGATCCGGGCCGAGGGCCGGGACAAGGTGCCCACGGCCGCGCTCTCACGCGGTCTGGCGGGCGTGGCCGGCCGCACGCTCGTCGTCAATCTGCCCGGCTCCACCGGCGGGGTGCGCGACGGGCTCGCGGTCCTGACCCGACTCCTGGTGCACGCCGTCGACCAGCTCCGCGGCGGCGATCACCCCCGACCCGGGAGCCCGAGCTGAACGTCCCGACCTGGCCGGTGACCCTGGTGGACGGCGACGTCACCCTCCGGCCGATAAAGCTGCGCGACCAGACCATGTGGCGCGAGGCCAACCGGCGCAACCGGGACTGGCTGCGGCCCTGGGAAGCGACCGTGCCGCCGCCCGCCCCCGGCGGTCCGGTGGCCCAGCGCCCCACGTACCGGCAGATGATCCGCCATCTGCGCTCCGAGGCCAACGCCGGCCGGATGCTGCCGTTCGCCATCGAGTACCGGGGCCGGCTGGTCGGCCAGCTGACCGTCGCCGGGATCACCTGGGGCTCGATGTGCTCGGGCCATGTCGGCTACTGGGTCGACCAGGACGTGGCCGGCCGAGGGGTGATGCCGACCGCGGTCGCACTCGCCGTCGACCACTGTTTCCGCGCGGTCGGACTGCACCGGATCGAGGTGTGTATTCGCCCGGAGAACGCGCCCAGCCGTCGGGTGGTGGCGAAACTCGGATTCCGTGAGGAAGGGATCCGGCCCCGCTATCTCCACATCGACGGCGCCTGGCGCGACCACCTGATCTACGCGCTCACGGCCGAGGAGGTGCCCGACGGGCTGCTCCGGAGGTGGCGGCGGGCCAGGCCGGAGCACCCTGAACATCGCACTAAATGAAATATATGTTCGAAATTGATCGCCGTTTGACTGCTAACGGACGAGCAAACGCCGACTGTTGATCCGAACAATCACAAAAAAAGTCCGTGATATCAGCAGGATCGCGCGACACACCGCGCCAATTGGCGGATGCCTCCAGGCAAACCCCTCTACGGTGTGAGATGTGAGCAGCAGCGGCCTCATCTACGCAGTCATCGTCGGGGCCTGGGCCGCCTACTTGGTGCCGATGTGGCTCCGCAGGCAGGACGAGCTCAACGAAGCCCGTCCGACGGAACGCTTCAGCACCGCCATCCGGCTGCTGTCCGGACGGGCGGCAATGGAGCGCCGGTATGCCAAGGGGCTGCAGGAGCGCACCGACGATGAGGCGGCGCCCGGCGCCGAACCGGACGTGAGCACGGATCGAATGGATTCCGTCGACGTCCGGAACTTCTCCGCGCCTCCGGCGCACACCGAGGCCCGGGTCCACGACCCGGCCCGTACGCCGGAGCGTGCACCGAAGCAGCGCCCGGCCCGGGAACGCCCGGCATCTCCCACCGACCCCGCACCCGCCCGGCGCGCTCGCCCGCGCCCCGGCGGGATCGACGCCGAACGAGCCCGGCGCGCGCAGCGCACACAGGTTCTCGCACGCCGTCGGCGTACCACCGTCGTCCTCTTCCTCGCCTTCACGCTCGGCGCGGTCGTCGCGGCGGTCGGCGGCCTCGGCTTCCTCTGGGCCCCCGCGGTTCCCGCGGTGCTGCTGAGCACGTACATCGTGCATCTGCGCGCCCAGGAGCGGCGCAGGTTCGCCTTCACCATGGACCGGCGACGGGCCGAGGTGGCGGCGCAGCACCTGCGCGAGAACCGCACGCGCCGGCACCAGCCCGCCGCGACGGCCCCCGCGGAGTCCGACGAGGACCCCGAAGCGCGCCACCCCGCCCCCGAGCCCACCCCCACGGTCTCCCCGCAGGAGGCCGGCCGCCGCGCCCTGGTCGAGCAGACGGACCACGCGGAGTGGGTGGACCAGCAGCGCGAACGCGGCCGGGTCCAGGGCGACAGCTGGGAGCCGGTCCCGGTCCCGCTGCCGACCTACGTCACCGCCCCGGTCGCCCCGCGCGCCTCGGGCGGCGTCGAGGTCGGCAACCCGGAGACCTGGAGCGCGGCCCGCTCCAGCACCGCCGAACCCACCCAGCCCCCGGCACCCCCCGTGGACCCCGCCCCGCGCCAGCGCACCAACCAGTCCCGCCGCTCCCGCGACCGGGGCCGGACCCCCCTCTTCGACCAGTACGACGAGGACGACCGCCCGCGTGCGGCCAACGAGTGAGGCCTCCGCCCCGCGCCGGGACGCCGACTCGGCTGACCAGCACCTAACCGATTTCCGAGCACCCCGTTGAGGGTGCTAAAGTTTCACTCGTTGCAAGGGCCTGTGGCGCAGTCTGGTAGCGCACCTCGTTCGCATCGAGGGGGTCTGGGGTTCAAATCCCCACAGGTCCACCGCACCGCAGGGCCGTTCACGAGTTAGCTCGTAAGCGGTTCACGAGTCCCGTCCGATCACATTGATCGGGCGGGATTTCGTCGTTTCTGGGGCTCGTCGGGAGGTCTGGGTGCGCAGGTTATGTCGAGCTGGCATGTGCCTTGTGGCCTGTGGGTGTGGTGCGGGCATGGCGGCGCACGCCGATCGGGGAGTTCGGCGTGCGAGGGTGGGCTGGAGTTGTCGTACGGAGCCAGGTTCAGCGGGAGCGCGGAGGCGGGTGGCGCCCGTTATCTGCTTCCGGCAGCGCGATGCGCGGGGTGCCGAGCGGGGGCAGGGGGCCGGTGGCGTCGAAGTCGGCGTCGGTGAGTTCGTCCGGGCCGGTGCGCTCGGTGAGCCAGGTTTCCAGAACGGTCAGGTTGGCGACGGTGAGCATGACCGCCAGGAGGAGGGTCTGGGCGACTGAGCTTGTTCCGCTTTGACGGACACCTTTGGTGTGGTGGTCAGGCTGCGAGTGCGGTCTCGTACTCGGCGGGGCTGAGGTAGCCGAGGCTGCTGTGAAGTCGGTGCAAGTTGTACCAGCCCTCGATGAAGTCGAAGATCGCGGTGCGGGCGGCGGCCCGGCTGGGCCAGGCGGACGTGCCGAGGAGTTCGCGTTTGATGGTCAAGAAGAACGACTCTGCGAGCGCGTTGTCCCAGCACTGTCCGGTACGGCCGACCGACAGCCGTATTCCGAAGTCGGCTGCTAGAGCGGCGAATTGGTGGCTGGTGTATTGGCAGCCGCGGTCCGAATGGAAGATCACGGGACGGGCGGGGCGACGTTGTCGGCAGGCGGCTGTCAGCGCGTCGGCCACTAGCTCGGTCCGCAGGTGATCAGCGGTTGCCCAGCCGACCACGCGCCGGGAGGCGATGTCGATGACCGTGGCCAGATAGAGCCAGCCCTCCTCGGTCGGGACATAGGTGATGTCGCCGCACCAGCGGGTATCGAGCCCGGTGCTGTCGGGCTGGAAGTCCCGGACGATGAGGTCGGGACGCAAGGCAGCCCCGGGATCGGGAGTCGTGGTCACCTGCCGTCGGCGGCGGTGTCGGCCCTGCAGGCCGGCGGCCCGCATCAGTCGCGCGACACGACGGCGGCCGCACCCGGCGCCTTCGCGGTTGAGCGCGGCATGCACGCGCGGAGCCCCGTAGGTCCCACGCGATTTCGTGTGACTTCTGTGATCTGCACGGTCAGCTCGGCATCCCGCACCGCACGGGGGCCGGGCGGACCGGAGCGACGGGCATAGAAGGCGGTCCTGGAGACCTTCATCAGCTCACACGCCCGTTTGACGCTGTGACCTGCCTGCTTCTCCGCCTCGATGAACGGGTGCACCGTCACCGGGTCTCCTTCGCGAAGAAAGCTGTGGCCCGCTTGAGGACGTCGACATCCTCACGCGGACGGCGGTTCTCCCGCCGTAGCGCGGCCAGTTCCTCGCGCTCGCTGCTGGTCAGCCCGTTGCGTTCGCCCGTGTCGACCTCGGCCTGCTTCACCCAGTCCCGCACTGCGGTCTCGGTGAGCTCGAAGTCCTTGGCGACCTGTCCGGCCGAGCGGTCGCCTCGTCGGCAGAGCCCGACAATCTCGGCCTTGAACTCCGGCGTGAACGAACGTCGAGGGCGGCGAGGCTTCTTCTTCCCCATGCTCTCCATGATGGACATCCTCCCGGGGCTGAACCCCTGATCTCGAATGTCCGCCAAAGCGGATCAAGCCCAGTTCCTTCCTTGCACTATTCCCGTGGGTTCCCCAGCCCACTGGAGCCGGGCCCGACATCCCATGAGCTGGAGAGTCAAACGCGAGTGCCTTTACTCGGTTGGACCAAGCGGTTGCCCCACGGTCGGTTGAAGCAGCGCTCGACGACGCTGCGGCCGGTGTAGCACCCGGGAGAGATGCGGGCCGGCGCCGTTGTAACCCCCGCCGAACACCGTGCCCGAGCAGAAGTGTCGCCCTTATCATTGACCGGTGACCGGCAACCTTGAGACGTTCCAGGACGAGCTGGCCGCCAGCGGGTTTCCGCCGCTGGTCAACAAGCTGGCCGGGGCCAGCTTCCGGGGCCGGATCGCCACCCGTGACCTCGGGCCGCTGCGGCTGGTCTCCCTCGTTACGCCCGAGAGCGCCTGCATCGGGCGGGAACGCGATGCCTCCGACGGCGAGAACCTGGCGGTCAAGGTGATGACCCGGGGCCGGACGCGGATCGAGCAAGGGCGCGGCGACGCCGAACTCGGGCCGACCGACCTGGTACTGCTCGATCCCACGCGTACGCTCCGGTTCGAGAGCACCGCCGCGGCGCACGTCACCATCCTGGTTCCGCGCCGGGAGCTTCGGATCCGGCCCGCGCAGATCGACCGGCTCATCGGCGTACGCATCGACGGCAGCCGCGGCCCGGGCGCTCTCGTCTCCGTGCTGGCCCGGGCGTCGGCGCGGTCGGCGACCGAGTTCCGCGAGGCGGAGGCGCTGCGGTCGGCGGCGGCCGTCGTCGAGCTGATCGCGGTCGCGCTGGAGGCCCGGCTCGGCGATGAACAACCGGCCCCGGACGAGTGGCTGCGGAACCGGATCGCCGGCTACATCGAGACCCGGCTGGCCGATCCCGATCTGTCCCCGCCCGGCATCGCCGCCACCCACAACATATCCGTACGCCGGCTGCACAAGCTGTTCGAGGACCAGCCGCTCACCGTCGCGGCCCTGATCCGCCGTCGCCGCCTGGAGCGCTGCCGGGCCGAGCTGACCGGAAGCGGACGTACGGTCACCGCCGTGGCCGCCCGGTGGGGATTCTCCGATCCCACCCATTTCAGCAAGCTCTTCAAGGCGACGTACGGCTACAACGCCCGCGCACTGGTAACCAGCAACCGTGCACAGACGACCAAGACGCGCACAGTCGGCCCGGACAAGGATGGTGGTGACCAAGGCAGGCAACAGCAGTAGGAGAAGTCGTGGCGAAGGTAAACATCGTCCGCCCCGGTGAGGGCGAGATCCTCGGCAGCGGGGCGCAGCAGATCCGCATCCTGGAGAACGGCGAGCACACCGACCACCGGCTGGGGTTCGCCGAGGTCACCATTCCGCCGGGCACCCCGAGCCCGTTGCAGCATCGTCACGCCCAGCATGACGAGGGCTTCTACGTGCTGGCGGGAACTTTCCGGTTCACCGTCGGCGAGGACCAGTACGACGCCGGGCCGGGCACCTGGGTCATCGTGCCGACCGGGGCGCCGCACACGTTCGCCAACGTCGGCGACGAGAACGCGGTCATGCTGAACACCTTCACGCCGGACCTGTATGTGCAGTACTTCCGCGACTTCAAGGCCATGATCGATTCCGGGCAGCCGGTCAACGCCGAGACCATGCAACCGCTCTGGAAGAACTACGCCACCGAGATCTCGAACGAATACGCCTCGTGAAGCGCCTTCAATACGACCGCTACGGCGGCCCGGAGGTGATGCGGCTCGCTGAGTTCGAGCCACCACGCCCGGGTCCGGATGAGGTTCTCGTCCGCGTCCGAGCGGCGGCTTCCAACGCGCTGGACTGGAAGATGCGCAACGGCGGGATGAAGCTGATGACCGGCCGCTCCTTTCCCCGGGCGATGGGGCACGACTTCGCCGGAGTCGTCCAGGCGGTCGGCGCTGGCGTCACCCGCCTGAAGGCCGGCGACGCGGTACTCGGCCGGGCTCGGTTCCGGCAGGCCGGGGCGTTCGCCGAGATGGTGACGGCCCTGGAGAAGGCGGTCGTGCTCAAACCGGTGGACCTTTCGTACGAGCAGGCCGCCGCCCTGCCGACCGTGGGTGTGACCGCCTACCAGGCCACGGCGGAAATCCGGCCCGGGCAGGCGGTCTTCGTCAACGGGTGCTTGGGCGGGGTGGGCCGGGCCGCCGCCCAGTTCGCCCGGGCGCGGGGAGCCTCGGTCGCCGGCAGCTGCCGCAACCCTGCGGCCGACGAGGCCCGCGAGCTCGGCGTCGAACCGGTCGTGGGTTTCGGCTTCGACCCGGCCGCCCTCGCGGAACGGTTCGATCTCGTCCTCGACACGCCCGGCATGCTTCCCTTCGCCGCGGCCCGAACGCTGCTGAAGCCCGGCGGAACCATCGTCGACATCGTCCCGACCCCGGCCAAAATGATCAGAAGCGCACTGCCCGGCCCGTTCCGGGCGATGACGGGCCGGCCGGTGGCCGCAGACCTGGAGGAGGTGGCCCGGACCCTGCGCCTGCCCATCGCCCGTACGGTCCCGTTGGCCGAGGCGATTCGCGCCCTGACGGAGCTGGAGCGCGAACAGCGCCCGAAGGGCGGCAAACTGGTCATCGCCATGGTCGGAAGCTAAGCCGGGCCGAGCTAGACGACGCCCCACCGCCCGTGCATGATCACTGATACCAGGTCAAAACCCATCCAGGACACGCCCTAACGAGGCGAGTCGCGCCCGAGGTGTTGCCGTGCCACTGAGCTTGTCGTGCTCGGCCCTCCCGGGCCCCCGGCCGCCGTGTCCGGTGGCGCGCTCCCCAGCCCGCGGCGCTGACCCCAGCCCCGCGGTAGCCCACATGTCCTATACGAAGGCGGGCCGGACAACGGGTGTCCGGTCCGCCTTCGTGATCAGGCAGCTGCGGCGAAGCTCGCCGCGACCTCAGCTCTGTTCAGCTCGTCCGCCGAGGCGATCCGTATCTCCAGGTCGCCGGTGCCGAGATGGCCGACGCCGCGCAGGTCCAGGGTGAAGCCCGGGGCCAGGTGGACGGTCGTGGGGTCGACATTCAGGACCGCGACCAGGGAGTCGCGGGTCACCCGCACGCACGCGAAGTTGCGGCGACGACAGCGCTGGTGCAGCGCGGTTGAAGCGCCAGCCTTGCGATTCGAGGATCGCTCCGCCGCCTTGGACGCCGCTCATCGTGGCGATATTGCCTACGCATCAGTTGGCGTTGCGTTCAGCGGCGGCATGCCACCATCCAGGCGTGGCTCCGGAGACGGTTGCAGCCGGTTGGTCTGGATGCAATCTGCGGGGCAGCTCAGAGTGCTTTGGCCTGTATCCGCACGTTGAACCAACCGTGCCAATGGCCGTCGGAGGCGACGCCGCAGGCCAGGCCCCAGGAGATCTCGCCGGGCTCGAAGGCGAGGGCTTCGGCCGTGCCGTAGCGGGTGGTGTCGCATGTAGTGGCCTGGTCGGGAGTGTGCCGGGAGTCCGGCTTGGAGAAGGTGAGGACGGCCACCGTGCTTGCGGGGTGGAGCGACGCGGTCCGGCATCGCGGAGCATGACCCGGTCCGAGCGGAGCCGGCCGACCAGCTCGACGAGCAGATCGGCCAGGACGTAGGCGAGACGGGTGACGTCGTAGCCGGTGTCCATGACGACGAGAATGTCCGCGTCGCCCGGCCGCCACTGCCCGGCGTGCACAAGCTGGGTGACCACCTCGCGGAGTGTGGGTCGAAGGCGGACGGGATGGGAGCTGGGATGAGGTGGGTGGTGATGGCGGAGCGGATACGCAAGAAGCACCCTCTCTGGGCAGTCTCCGGGCCGTGAAAGGGTGCTCATGATTGCCCAACGCCAACCACCGATGACGGCTTGACCGCAGGTCACAGCGTTGATCGATTACATGACCGCAGGTCGAAGAACCGGCGATTCACTTGCAGAACAACAAGTCAGTCCTTGCCCGCGCGCTTTCGGATGTCCATCGCCAAGGCGACACCCAGCATCAGCACGGCCATGCTGATTCCGAACGTGAGACTGTCGGACCAGGTGTCTTCCCAGAGGCGTGACACCACCCCGACGAGCGCCCCGTATGCCACCGATATGCCTATGCGTTTCCCCCACAGCGCCATGGAGCGCTCGTACCCCGGCAGGTGGACCGCAAGCTTCATCATGACCTCGCTAGCCGTCGTTGCCGTACAGCAGCGAAGTACCGCAACCACGCCGACCACGGGGGATGTTCAGCGCCCGGGAGTGGCCCGCGGGTCTGTACGGCACACTCCCGCGGATCTTCCCCTCACGGAGGACGCCCACCAGCCGATCCTCGGCAGTCACATTCCCATGAGCTGGTGGACGGTCGTCGATGCTTCGTGGGCGTCCCGTGAAGTGAACGAGAGTGCTGGAAAGGCCAGAGTGAATGCCTACGCCGGGTGAGGGCCTCATCCGTCTCCTTCGCGGTTCGACAGAGTATGGCCATGAGCTCGTCGCGGTGAGGCGTGAGAAAGGAAGCAGGCTGTGAGCAGTCAGTCAGCAGCAGACGGATGGCGCCACCAGTGACTGCAGCCGTCGGAGCAGAAGTGCTCACGGCTTCGCGCGTCGGCAATCGCGAGCACCGCGATCAGAGCCCAAAGCCCTCTCCGCGTTCGTCGATCCGGCCTCGTGGAATCAGCACTGCCTGCTCTTCCTGGCCGAGTCTGTCGAGCCCCTCGATGCCCTGGGACATCGGGCGCAGCCCCTGCGCGAGCCCGTTGGGCAGGACGTCACGTTCGTTCATGACTGCCTCCCGTGAGACGGACGTCGCTGCGCAGCGGTGATCAGGATTCCGAGGAGCACCGCCAGATCGGCCGCGCCTTCTGCGTCGTCCGCCCAGCGGGTGGTCTGCAGTGGGTGAACCTGGTCGAGGAGGATGCCTTCGCGGGCCAGGATGAAGGCCAACGCCAGCATGGCCGCGCGGGCGTTGCCGTCCTCGAACGGATGGAAGAAGAGGATGTCGAGGTAGGTCCGGGCAGCACGTGACGGGAGGGGCAGATCAGGTTGATAGTGATCGGACAGACAGCGCTCGAACAGCGCCTGCGTATCGGGTGCAAGACCGTAGCGCTCCCGTCCGCCCTTCGCGAAGGCCGGCATCGTGCGGAAGCCGACCAGGTCGTGGCCCAGCACAGTCCGCTGCCAGTTCGCCATGAGGGCGAAGGCCAGCGGCCTATCCTGCTCAGCGTCGGCGAAGGCCACGTCGAGAGCGGTCAGGAACCGTGCGGTTCCCCCGCTGTCACGTCCGCCTCGCGTTGCCATGAAGGAATTCCGGAAGCCGTCGCGGGCCGGTGCCTCCGAGACGAGGCGCGCGCCGCACCAAGGCGGCCAGGAGACCTCCGGCCGGATGAGCAGCCAGTCGGCAAGGCCGTCCTTCGGTTGGCCGGGACCGGAAGTTTGCCGTAACGACCTGCCAGGAACTCGGTGACGGGATCCACCGAACGCCAGCGATCCTCGCGAGCGACTTCAGCGCTGGGCAGCAAGGGCGCGACGAGGCTTGCCAATTTCTCCGCCGCATCGTCGTCCATCTCGAACAGATGCCGAGCCGGATCTACATCTGCCCACGTCAGGGTATGTGCCTTCAGTTCACTCACCGTCCCACTCTGCCTTGCGTGGCAGCCCCGACTCCACTCCATATCGAGCGGTCGCCCCATCAGCGGGAAACGATCTCCGGTCAACTGGGAAGCGATCTTCAACTGCTTCCGTCGCGCCTGGTCAGAAACACTCGTGAACACCCCACCGCACACACGAGATCCCGTCCGATCGCAAGATCGGGCGGGATCTTCGTCGTTCACAGGGCTGAGGTGTTCGGCAGTACGTCTTCGAGGACGAGGTCCGCAAGGACAGCCAGTGCCAGGCTGCGAAGGTCCGCATTCGGGGACGCGGCCTTCTCCGCGAGGCCGGGCAGCCAGGAGGCGAGCCGTTCCAGTGCGGGTGCCAAGCCCTTTCGGTCGTCTGAGAGCAGCACCGCCGCGAGCGACACGACATCGGCACGGGAGCTGCCTGCCGGAGCGGGGAGGGCGGCCAGCCCTGGGAGTACGCGCTGGTCATGAGCGTCGCAGAGCGCCGTGAGTGCGGCGAGAGCGAATCGGGTGGCATCGCTTTCGGTCTCCCAGCGGGACATCAACACCGGCAGCGCGCTGCCGATGGCCCGCCGTGTAAGGCAGTCGGCCGCGGGCTCCTCCCGGACACCACCGAGTGCGGCGGTGCGATCGGCCAGGGAGACCGCTGCCGCGGGCCCCGAAGCGGCGAGCCGCAACAGGTCGCAGAGCAGAACCAGCCGGCAGCCGGGCGCGACACCGTCGTCGCGGATCAGCTCCGTGAGGAACGGGACGGCCTCGACCGTGGTGTCGGTGCAGGTGCCTTGGTGGGCCACGGAATCCACCAGATCGCCGAGAAACTGGCCCGCCGTCTCATACGGCTCGCCGAAGGCGAATTCAGCGTCCAGCAGCCACCCCACGGCATCCGGCGCTTCCTGCGCGCTGCCGTACACGCGCTCCGCGACCGCCACCACGGCCCGGACCACCGCTGCGGGCTCACCGGCCGCGCTGCGCTGCCACGGAGGACCGGCCGGGGGCCGCGCGGGGTCTTCGGGAAGGGGGCACGGAACGGCGACCTCGGCACCGGGCCGCTCATGGACCAGACCGTCCCGTGCGAAGACGCCTTCGAGCGTCTCGGCGTGCCCCTCGCTGCCTCCCTGCTGAAAACCGCCGTGGACACGGGCCACCTGGGCCACCCGGATCCGTTCGCTCCGGAGAAACGGTTCGAGAGCCATGCGCGCGTGGCCGCTGTGGACGGCCAGGGAGAAGACCTGCCACCAGCGCTCCAGCTCCGGGTCCATGGACGGCTTGCCGTACCAGAAGCTCGACGGGATGAACCGGAAGTGGTCGTGGGCGCGTACCGCCGTCAGCCGGTGCCCCATGCCGGACAGCTCTGCCGCGGCGGCGCGGGCGGCGTCCTCGCTCGGCAGGCTCAGCACGTACTGGACTCCCCAGGCGGGAGGTGCGGCGGCCATCAGCCGCACTGCCGGGGTTCGGCCGCGGCCGGCTCCGCCTCCGACCGGGCGGTCAGCGGCGGACAGAGCTTCGGTCCGGCTACGTCGGGACGCATGCCAGGGCGGAGCAGGTCGAGCCGCTTCTGCGAGGCGGGGGAGCGCAGGCCGTCCCGGGAACCATGTGTCATGCGCCCGATCATCCACGGCGGCACTGACAGAGATCCCGGTGGCCCTCCCGCCGCACACACAGTGGCTCAGTCCATGGCCGTGGACCTCCAAGCGGTGGTGACACACCCTTCTTCCCAGTGCCACCACCTCTTTACCTCGCCGCGTTCCAAGAGCTTGCGGATTCGCGGCAGGTCCGCCTCCGGCGGGACATCCAGTGCGACCATCCGGAATCTCTCGATTCCCTCTCCCGTCGTGCCGAGCTTGTGGAAGGCCCTCAGCACGCTCTGCCGGGCAGCGGCTGATCCGTCGCCCTTGAGCACGATCAGCCGGATGGTGCAGTTCTCCGAAGCCCGGACCGTCTTTCCAGCCCAGCGGATGCCTTCATCGTCGATTTCAACCCGGATGATGTCCCCGCAGACGACGCCGCGGACGAACCACGGGGTATTGTCCAGCCGCACCGTGCCGTCGCCTAGGTCCACGGACCACAGGCTCTCGACGCTCGACGGCGGCCAGCCGTCCTCGTCCATGTCCATTCGGAAGTGGACCTTCACGTGGTGGTCACCGATGCTCGTCACCGCGCCATCATCCGCATCATGTCAACCGGCCGCCCGGCCCGGCGGATCTGCCGGCGGAGGTGCGCCGCGCCGGCCGCGTCAGCCGATGCGGGCCGGCCCCCGTCCGATGCGGGCCGGCCCCCGTCCCGTTCGGCGGGCGGCGCCTCGGGAGGCGGCCAGGGCGTCCCAGTCGGTGCCCCGGCCGGGCAGGAGGTCCGGGTCGCCCAGGATCTGGCCGGCGTGGATCTCGGGCAGGAGGCGCCGCCCCAGGATCTGGCCGGCGCAGATGATGCCGCTCAGGGCGGCGCCGGTCACGCCCGTTCCGTAGCGGGTGCTGGCGCCGACGACGTGGAGGCCCTCGATGGGGGTGCGGGTGTCGGGACGGCCGCCGGCGCGGCCCCACGAGGCCAGGCCGTACGGGGTTCCGCCGGTGGAGCGGGTGTAGCGCTCCTGGGTGAGGGGGGAGGCTGCCTCCAGGTGGACCACGTCCTTCCGGAAGGGGCCGACGACGCCCTCGGCCGCGGTCAGCATCGCCTCGGTGAGCCTGTCCTTGGTCTTCCGGTAGGTGTCGTTGCGGCGGTAGCGCTCGCCGTCGGCGGGGCCGGCGTCCAGCCCCCAGTGCCCGTATCCGGGCGGACACAGCGTCATCACCTGGAAGTTGCTGTGTCCGGGCGGGCTCACGTTCGGGGAGCCCGGGTCGCGCTGCGAGGCGAACGACATGAACAGCAGGGGCACGGGGTCGATGTCCCCCTCGGCCACCCGGCGGTACGAGGCGTCGATGTCGTCGTCCGCGTACCACCACACATTGGCGTTGCGCCGCTCCGGCAGCGGCCGGTCGAGCGCGACGTAGAGGCAGGCCAGGGGCAGGGCCATCGTCGCCTCCCGGGCCCTCTTGACCAGGGGGCCCGGGAGGTGGGCGTCGCCCACCAGGTCCAGGACGGTCCTGCGGTAGTCGGCGTTCGAGACGACGAGCGGTGCGGTGAAGTGCCGTCCGTCCGTGAGGGCCACGCCGGCGGCCCTGCCCCCGTCGACGAGGATGCGCTCCACCGTGCTCCGGGTCAGGAGCCGGCCGCCGTGCGCTTCGAGCACCTCGACCAGGCCGGCGGCCAGCATCTGCCCGCCGCCCCGGGGGTAGTACGCCCCGCGCATGTAGTGGTCGGTGATGTTCGCGTGCATGGCGACCGTCACCTGGGACGGACTCATCCCGTAGTTGAGGGACTGCGCCGCGAGCAGCGTCCTGGCGGCCTGCGACAGCCCGCAGTGGTCGAACAGCGCGCTCAGCGTGCGGCGCCCCCAGGCGAACGTCGTGGGAGCCCGCCGTATCTGCTCGGCGGCCGTCAGATCACGGTCGGACAGCGACATCGCGTACGACTCCGCCCCCAGCGAGGCGCACACGTCGGCGAAGAGGTCGAAGCCCGCCGCGTCCCCGGGCAGCGTCTCCTTCAGGCGGCGCCGGTACTGCGGCCAGCCGGCGGGCACGTGCATGGACACGCCCGGGAAGACGATCTCGTCGAAGCCGTCCTGGTCCATCTCCAGGAAGGAGACCCGCTCGCCGAGCCCGAGACCGCCGAACACCGACGGCAGGATGCCCCCCGGACCGCAGTCGCCCAGGTAGTGCACGCCCACATCGAACTCGTACGCCCGCCGGCGCCGGAACACATGGCTGTTGCCGCCCGCCACGTCGTGCTGCTCGACCACGAGCACCCGCTGCCCGCCCGCCGCGAGATAGGCGGCGCACACGAGGCCGCCCATCCCCGAGCCCACGACGATCGCGTCCCACGCCGCGTCGTCCGTCACGGGGCCACCACCGACTCGGGCGCCAGCTTCTCGGCGTGGCGCAGGGCGAGCGCCGCGTGGTGGAGATCGGCCTCCTCGTGGGGGACGTTCAGGATGACCGTGGAGACGCCCATGGCCAGGTAGCGGGCGAGATACGCGCCCACCTCCTCGTAGGAGCCCACCAGATAGGGGCAGTACTCCTTGTACGTGCGCAGGGGGTGCATCCAGTACGGGGAATGCTCCACCGCCGGGGCCGCCGCGTCCTCGGACAGCCGGTCCATCCACACGGAGTCCGAGAACCGGTTCGCGATCCGGTACTGCCGCTCGCCGTCGGGGTCGTCGGGGAACCGGTCGTGCGCCGTGCGCCAGGCCTCCTCGCGGTCGTCGCGGGCGATGATGCCGATGCGCAGGCCGCCGCCGCGCAGCTCCGCCGAGCCGGGCTCGTACTCCTGGAGGGCGCGCGGATACCGCAGCCGGACCACGCCCAGCCGCCGCTCCGCGTCCAGGCAGGCGTCGGACGAGCCGGCCACGAACATCCGGGGGAGCAGCGCCTGGTCGGCGGGCGGGAACAGGCCGAGCCTGCGGACCCGGTAGTACTCGCCCTCGTAACTCACCGGTTCCGGCGAGGTGAGCAGCCGGCCGATCACCTCGCCGTACTCGATCAGCCGCTCGTAGCGGGCGTCGTGCTCCAGGGCGTCGCCGATCGTGCGCATGCGGTAGGGGCTGCCCCCGGTGATCAGGTTGAGGTCGACCTGCCGCCCGTACAGGAACGCCATCGAACTGACCATGCGGGCCACGCTGTAGGGGTGCATGTACGGGGGCTGCGCCGCGACCAGGGGCACCAGGCGTTCGCTCCGCTGGATCAGCATCTGGGCGGCCGCCCACGGGTCCACGACATCGTGGTCGGTGAAGATCAGCAGCCCCCGCAGGCCGGCGTCGTCCGTCCAGCTTGCCGAGCGGGCGAGATCGCGGCGGAACTCCTCCGGCCGGGCCCGGGACGAGGGCGGGCAGGTGGCGTAGACGTCGAGCAAGGTTCCTCTTCTCCTCACCGGGGCGCGCACGCGGAGCGCCGTGCGGGCCTCAGGACAGCACGCGCGCAACGGCGCCGACAGGCAGATCGACCGGCAACTGGGCGCCGCGCAGTTGCCGCCCAGTTGCCTGGACGGCACCGGTGGATGCTCGCAGTCTTGTCGGGCCGGGGCATCCGGAGGCGCCGGTGGACGGGCGGGACGAGCGGGGGAGGCAGGAGTGCTGTACGTCAGACGTGTGGCACCCTTCGTGCCCCGAAGCCGCATGAGCGTCGCCGAGTTGCAGGCTCCGCTGGAACTGACGGATGCCCAGGTCCAGCTCTACGAGCGGTTCCTCGGGATGCGGCGGATCGCCGTGGCCCCGGAGCACTCGGTCCTGGACATGCTGACGGCCACCGGTGAGTCGGCCCTGGCCGGCGCCGACCGGGCCGGGGTGCGCTACCTGATCCACGCCCACACGATGCAGCACGCGGTGCCCGACTCGGCCGTTCTGCTGGCCCGGCTGCGCGGCGGTCTCGGCCTCGAGCACGCCCGGAGCTTCGCGCTCTCGCACCAGAACTGCGCGGCCGGGCTGTACACGCTCCGTATCGCCGCCTCGCTCCTGAGGGCGGAGCGGCCCTCGGACACGGCGCTGCTCCTGGGCGGCGAGAAGATCCTCTCCCCGCTGGTGCAGCGGAACGCCGGACTCACCCTGCTCGGTGAGGCGGCGGCCGGCTGGCTCGTCGGCGGGGAAGGGCCCGGACACGAGGTGCTGTCGGTGGCGTACCGGGTGCTCAGAGGGTTCCACGACGTGTTCGGCATGACGGACGAGACGCGACGGCGTTACGAGCGGGCCTACATCCCCACGATCGCGGAGGTCGCGAGGGAGGCGGCCGAGGCGGCCGGGACCAGCCCCGAGAAGCTCGCGCTGATCCTCCCGCACAACGTCAACCGGCTGTTCCTCCAGCAGTTCGGCCGGTCCCTGGGCGTGCCCGTCGAGCGGGTGTTCACGGACAACGTCTCCGAGCTGGGGCACTGCTTCTGTGCCGACCCCTTCATCAATCTCTCCAGCGCTCTGACCGCGGGCCTGCTCCGCACGGGCGATCTGGCTCTCCTGGTCTCCGCAGGGCTGGGAGCGACGTTTTCGGCGGCTGTCATTCGCGTGGGCGAGGAAGTGGGGACGAGCGTGGGCGAGGTAGCGGGCACATGACGTTCAGTGAACGGCTCAAGGAAGCGGTCACCGGGGACTCCGGCGCGAGCTTCGTCTATCTCAGCAACTTCGAGGTCGAGCGGGTCTGGGGCGCGGACGAACCCAAACTCCCCGGCAGCGGACTGTCCTTCTCGGCGGTGACCGTGAACCGCATGGAGGAGGTCGGCGTACTCCTCGCCGACCGGCAGGACGCCGTGGTCCTCAAGGAACGCGTCGACCCGGACTACCTGGGCTACCTCGAGGGCCTGGACGCCGTGCACGGCGCCCTGCTGATGGTGGACGGCAACGACCCCGAGCACTCGGTCACCGAGGACGCGCTCGAATCGCCGGACCTGCTGGCCACGCTGAAGGCCCTCGACGACGGCCGAACCTTCCTCGCGCCGCTGGGGATCTCCGAGCGCGAGGAGCGGCTGTCCCAGGCCACCGGGCTCCCGCTGGCCGGGCCGTCGGCCGAGGTGTGCAAGCGGGTCAACGGCAAGATCTTCAGCCGCGAACTCACCGAGCGCAACGGCCTGGAGACCATCCCCGGCACCGCCTGCCGCACGGTGGACGAGCTCGCCCGCGCCCTGGACCTGCACCTGGCGCGCTCCTCCCGCGTCGTGGTCAAGGAGTCCATGGGCGTCTCCGGGCGCGGCATGGTCGTCCTCGACTCGCCCGAGCGTGCGGCGCGGCTGGTGCGGATGATGGGCCGGCGCGGCCCGGACGCGCCGGTGCGGCTGGTGGTGGAGGAGTGGATCGACAAGGCCTACGACCTCAACTACCAGTTCATCGTGGCCCGGGACGGCACGGTGGGCTTCGAGACGGTCAAGCGGGCCCTCACCGAGAACGGGGTGCACCGAGGCCACGCCTTCCCGCCCGAACTGCCCGGCGGAGCCGAGGACCGGCTGCGGGAGAGCGCCGAGGTGATCGGGGCCCGGCTCCATGCCGAGGGCTACTTCGGGCTGGTCGGCGTCGACGCGCTGATGGGCACCGACGGGCGGCTCCACCCCTGCCTGGAGATCAACGCCCGCTTCAACATGGCGACTTACCAGAACCGGTTCGCCGAGAGGTTCGTCGGGCCGGGGCAGCACGCCCTGGCCGGGGTGATCGACCTCAAGCCCGTGCGCCGGCACTCGTTCGACGAGGTGCGCGAGGCGCTGGACGGCCTGCTGTACGACGAGCGGTCCCGGACCGGGCTGCTGGTCAACAACTTCTCCACCCTCAACGCCGCCGTCGACCAAGGGCGCCGAGGCCAGGGCCGGCTGTACGGCATCGCCGTGGCCGACAGCGCCGCAGGGGCGCGGGACATCCAGGTCGCGGCGGAAGAACGGCTCGCAGAGATGACGCGGAAGGCATGATGGACGACTTCGACTGGCGTGACCTGGCCCAGCGGTTCGGGACCCCCGCCTATGTGTACGACGGCGACGCGCTGGCCCGGCAGATCACCGGTCTGCGTGCGGCGCTCCACCGGGACCTGGAGATCTTCTTCTCGCTGAAGTCCAACCCCAACCCGGCCGTCTACGCCATCCTGCACGCGCACGGGGCGCGGGCCGAGGTCTCCTCGCTGGCCGAGCTCACCACCGTACTCGCGGCGGGCACCGCGCCCGAGGACATCCTCTTCCTGGGCCCCGGCAAGAGCGAGCGGGAGCTGGCCGCCTGCATCGACAACGGGCTCTACGCCATCGTCTGCGAGTCCTTCCAGGAACTGGCCGCCATCGACCGGCTGGCTGCCGAACGCGGCGTACGCCAACGGGTGATGCTGCGGGTCAACCCCGCCTACTCCGTGTCCGGTTCACGGCTGACCATGGGGGGCAAGCCCCGGCAGTTCGGTATCGACGAGGCGGCCGTGCTCGCCGCCGGTGACCTGGTCGAGCGGCACGAACACGTGCACATCGCCGGCGTCCAGGCCTACCTGGGCACCCGGATCCTGGACGCGGACGTGGTGGTGGGCAACACCGCCTACATCCTCGACCTGAGCGAACGCGTCAGCGCGGCCCTCGGTATCCGCCTGGACGTGGTGGACGTGGGCGGCGGCCTCGGGGTCCCCTACTTCGACGGCGAGGAGGAGCTCGATCTCAAATCCCTCCAGGCCGGGTTGAACCCGTTGCTCGACACCTTCCGCGCCGCGCACCCCGGCACCCGGCTGATCATGGAGTCGGGCCGCTACCTCACCGCGGACGCCGGGACCTACCTGGTGGGCGTCCGGTACACCAAGGAGTCCATGGGGGAGCGGTTCGCCGTCACCGACGGCGGAACGCACCACCACATGGCGGCCGTCGGAATCGGCTCCTTCGTCAAGCGCAACTTCCCGATCGACCTGCTCGCCGGCGGAGACGGGGACGGGGGCGACGGGGACGGGGACGCCGCGCCCGAGGCGATGCCCGCCGCCCGCTGGACGGTCACCGGACCCCTGTGCACCCCCAACGACACCATCGGCAAGAAGGTGGCGCTGCCCGCCCTGCGGCCCGGCGACCTGCTCGGGGTACGGCGGTCGGGGGCCTACGGGCCGTCCGCCTCGCCGGTGCTCTTCCTGAGCCACGGCTACCCGGCCGAGGTGCTCGTGACGCAGGGGCAGGCGCGTCTCATCAGGGACCGCGACACCACCGACGACCTGCTCGCCAAGTACCGGCCCTAGGCCGTGCAGGTACCGACCGCACCCGCACCCGAAGCCCGACCCACGTCATCGCGCCACGAGGAGCCCGACCCATGGACCGCACCCAGACCATCGCCCAGCTCCGGGCCACCCTTGCCGAAGTCCTGGACAAGGAGATCCCCGAACTCACCGAGGAGACACGGCTGTTCGAGGACCTCGCACTGGACTCCACCAGCGTCATCGAGATGCTGATGGTCATGGAGGACACCATGGGCCTGGAGATCGACCCGGAGGAACTGGAGCCGGAGGTGTTCGCCACCGTCGGCAGCATCACCGACTACGTGCTGTCCATGTCGGCCGCCGGTGCGGCGAGCTGACCCGTGCCCTCATCCTCCACCGCGCTCCGCCCGCCGGGCCGGGGGCCGGCCCTCACGGTACGGCGCCCCTCCGGGCGGTTCTTCGCCGAACGGCGCGGCACCCTCGACGCAGTCGAGCACAGGTACCTGAGCGACCTGCTGGGCGCGGCCGGCGACTCCGGCGCCGAGGCACTCGCGGACAACCGGTCCAACGAGAACACCTACGCACGGATGACCGCCGAACTCCTCGGCGACCTGGCCGAGCCCCTGCCGCCGCTGAACCGGGTGGTGCTCGCCTACGCACTGCCCGACCCCGCGATCCGCGAACTCGCCGGATGCTCCGTCGCCGACCTGTGCGCCGGGGACCCCGACGTGTTCTCCGTGTCCGGGCAGGGGGCCGGGGCGCCGTTCACCGCCCTCCGGATCCTCGCCGCCACGCACGAGGAAGGCGCGCTGGACGGCGGTGCCTGCCTGGCCTTCGACCAGCGGACCGGCCCGCTCACCGGGCTGCGCCCCGGCGCCGTCGCCGGGACGGACTCCGTCGTCCTGCTGCACACCACCGCGACGGGAGGGCGTCCGCTGCGCTTCCTGCGGGACACCGGGGCCCGGGACCTGCCGGCCGCGCTGGCCGACGCGGCACGCTCCTTCCCCGCCGACCACCTCTTCCTCGGGCCCGAACTGGCCGCCTCGGCCGGTTCGGCGTGGACGGGGCCGGGCGAGGTGCACCTCGTACCCCCGCTCCTGCCGTGCACCGGCCTGTGGCGCGCCGCCTCGCGGCTCTGGGACCACCCGGGACCGCTGCTGCTCGCCGACACGGACCCCGTGTCCGGCCGCCTGTACGCGGCCGGGTTCGGCGCCGAGGAGGGACCGGGCCGGTGACGACCGCGATCTCACCGGTGGCCGTACGGCTGCCGCGCACCCGGGAGCCGGTCTCCGCCATCCTGACCAGGGCCGGCCGCTCCGACGCCGAACAGCGGATGTTCCAGCGCATCTACGGGCTGCGCGACACCCGCGTGCTGGCCGGGGACGAGACCCTTGAGGACCTTCTCGCCGACGCCGGTACGCAGGCGCTGGGCGGCCACCGGCCCGACCTGGTCCTGTACGGCCACACCGTGCTGACCCAGAGCATGGCCTACCGGCCCGGGTTCGCCCGGCGGCTCGGCGACCGGCTGGGCGCACCGGGGGTGCCCGTACTCGGGATCACCCAGACCGCCTGCACCTCGGTGCTGCACGGCATCGACCTGGCGTCCCGCTGGCTGCGCGGCCCCGGCACGGCCGGTGAGCGCGTCCTCGTGCTCGGCGGCGACCAGGGCTCGGTGTCCGACGCGGTACGGATCATCCCCAGCGTCACCGTCGCCGGGGACGGTGCGGCGGCCGTCGTCGTCCACCGGGGCACGGACCGCTACGCCTACCTGGGCGGCGCCCACGCCAAGGACACCCGCTTCCACCGAAACATGGCCCTGGAAGCCGGGGAACGCCGCCTCTTCGGCCCGGCCACGGAGGCGGGCGCCGTGCGGGTGGTGGGCGACGCGGTGGCGGCGGCCGGACTCACGCTCACCGACATCGACTGGATCCTGCCGCACCACAACAACGCCATGTTCTGGCGGGGCTTCGCGCGGACCACCGGCTTCCCGCGCGAGCGGATCGCGCTGGACCTGCTGCCCGAGTACGGCCATGTCTTCGGGATCGACGGCCTGCTCGGGCTGGAACACCTCGACCGTACGGGCCGCCTCCCGGCGGGAGGGCGCGGAGTGCTCGTCGCCCTGGGCCAGGGCGCGTACTTCCGGGCCGCCGTCATCGAACGCAAGGAGTGAACGTGCCCGACGTGTCAGCGTGCCGTGAGCTGGGCCACCGGGAAGGGCTGGCCGCGGGCCTCGCGGCCGTACTCGACTCCCTCCCCCTCAACGAGGCGGCGCCGCGCGGGCTGGTCGCCGTCCCCCGGTGGTCCGGCCCCCCAGGCGCCGAGCCGGTGCCGCTGCCCCTCGTCGGCAGCGAGGGCATCGAGGTGCTGCGGGTCGAGGGCCCGGCCGGCCCCGGCCTGACCGGGACGCGCGCCGCGGCCCTGGCCGCCGTACGCCTGGGCGTGCTGACCCGCCTGCTGGAACTGGCCGTCGAACGCCTCAGCCGGCGCGAGTTCGCCCGGACGCCGATCATCGAACGGCAGCTGGTGACCGGAGAGATCGCCGACCTGCTCACCGAGACCGAGGAGCTGACGGCGGCTCTGGAGCGCGCGGACGACTCGGTACCCGTGAGCGTGAGCGCGGCCTGGCACACCCGGCTGGACGGACTGGGCTGGCGCGTCGCGATGTTCTTCGGCGCCGAGGGCTACATCACCGGCCACCCGGCCCGCAGCGTCCATGTCTGCGCCCTCGTGGCCAACGTGTGCGTGGCACAGCCGCAGGACCCCGACGCCCGCCCCGTCCCCGCCGCCCGGCAGGAGGCGTCGTGCTGATCACCCTGGACGACCGGCTGCACGCGCTGCGGGGCGCCACCGCGGAGATCGCCGCGGAACTGCGCACCCACGCCCTGGCCGTGGACGCGGACCCGTCGCGGATGAAGCCCTACCTGGAGCTGGAGGCCTTCGGCCTGATCCGCCGGGCGACCACCCCGGACCGCTTCGGACGCGGCCCGCTCCGGCTCGGCGGCCACGTCTACGACCAGCGCAGCTGCCTGGAACGGGTCGTCTCCACCGTGGAGCTCGCCCGGGGGGACGCGGGCATGCTGCTCTCCTGCCCCGGCCCCGCGCTGGCGGGCATCCTGCTGGACGAGCTGGGCGACGAGGAGCAGCAACGCCGTTTCCACGAAAGGCTGTCCGACGGCAGGACCTGGTCCTTCTTCGCCATGACCGAGCCGGACCGGGGCAACGACGCGAGCGCCCTGGAAACCCGGCTGGTGCGTGACGGTGACGACCTGTACCGGCTGCACGGCACGAAGCGGTACGTGGGCAACGGCTCACGGGGCGGTGTCGGGGTCGTCTTCGCCCGGACCGGACGGGGCCCGCTGTCCATCAGGGCCGCGCTCGTCGAGCCGCCGGCCCCCGGATACCGGGGGGAGAGCCTGGACATGGTCGGACTGCGGGGCGCCAGGCTGAGCGAGATCTCGCTCGACGGGCTGCCCGTGGAGCCGCACATGCTGCTCGGCTCGCACAAGTCCCCCGCGCGCAGGGGGCTGTGGGGAGCTGTCCGCACCTTCCACCACATGCGGGCCCAGGTGGCCGCGATGGCCGTGGGCACCGGCCTCGCCCTGCACGAACTGGTCGTCGCCCACCGGCCCGGCGCCCCCGGCGCCGAGGAGGTCCTCGACCGGCTGGAGGCGTGCAGGCAGCTGGTGTACGCGGCGGGCGCCGCCGTGGACCGGGCACCGGACTCCGCCCGGCTGCCCTCGATGGCCAAGCTCGGCGCGACCCGGCAGGCCGTCGCGGTGAGCGCGTGGGCCGTCCGTTCGCTCGGTGCCGCCGCCCTGGTGGAGCACCCGCTGCTGGAGAAGTGGCGGCGTGACGTGTGCGGACTGGAGTTCATGGAGGGCACCACCAACATCCAGCGCGAACACATCGCCAAGAGCCACCTCAGAGCCCGGAGCACGGCATGACCGGCACCCGCCTCTGCCTGGAGGCGACCGCCCTCGCCGCCGACCCGCTGGGGCCGCCGCGCTTCCAGGACATCGCCACGGCGGCCGGGGGGCCGCTCGCCGGCATGGCCCGTCATGTGCGGCGCCTGGGCGTCCCGGCGGAAGGGGTCCACATGGCGGCCGCCCCGCTGACCAGCACGGCGGACCTCGCGCTCGCCGCACTCCGGCGGCTCGGGCCGCCGCCCGGCGGCGGCGAGACACTCGTCCTGCTCCAGTCCGGGTACGACCAGGAGCACCACACCGTGCCGCTGCCCCGTGTCTCGCAGGAGACGGAGTGGGAGTTCACCGAGGAGTTCGGCGTCAGCCACGCCACCGGACCCGGTGGCTGCGCCGCCGTGTTCGCCCTGCTCGCCAGGGTCCTCGCGCCCGGCGCCCGTGCCACCGTGCTGATCGCCGACCACTCCGAGTACGGCTTCGCCCCGGCGCTGCCAAGCGGTGTCGTCGTCGCCGTCCGGCTGGTCAACGGCCCCGGGCCGTGGCGGCTCACGCCCGGCCGGGGCGCGGCGCCGTCCGCCGCCTCGGCCCGCCGGATCGACACGGGCGGGCCCGCGAGCGGGTGGGCGTACGCGCTCGGGCTGCTCTCGGCCCGGGACGCGGCGTCGCACGGGCCCCTGCTGATGTGCGACGCGGCGGAGCCGGCCGACGGCCCCTGGACCCTGCTGGAGCCGGCCCCCGGGGCCGGACCCCTGCGGACGGGGCCCGTCCGGACCGGCGCCGAGCCGGTCGCACCCCTGCCGACCGGGGCCGAGCGGTGAGCGCGGGGCAGGAGGCGCTGTCCGGGGCGCCCGGCACCCGGGCGATCGCACGGTTCGCCGCACCGCTGGTGGCGGGCAGCCTGATCACCCAGGCCACCCAGTTCCTGGTGGTGACGGTGCTGGGCTCGCTCGGCGGCTCCGCGCTCTATCTGCGCGCCGTGTACGTGCCCGTCGCGTTCCTCTTCCTCGCCGTGAACACGGGCGTGGGCATCACGCTCCAGGTACTCACGGCTCGCCGGACCGGTGCCGGACAGCCCGGGGCGATCCCCGCGCTGCTCGGCTCCGTCGCCCGTCTCGGGCTCCTGGCCTACCTGGTCCTGGGCGCCGCCGTGGTGCTCGGCGCCGGACCGCTGGCCGCCCTGATGGCGGTGCCCGAGGCCCAGCGCCCGGCGTTCACCGGCTTCCTCACGCTGATGACGCTGGTCAGCCCCCTGGGCATGGCCGGCGAACTCTGCGCCGCGGTGCTGCGCGGAGTGGGCGCGACCGGCCGGAGCCTGCTGATGACCACGGCCTCCGCCGCCGTGACGCTCACCTGCCTGACCGTCCTCACCCGGGGGCCGTACGAGTCCGTCCACGCCCTGCCCTGGTCGCTCGCGCTCGGCGGCTCGGTGGAGACCGCGCTGGCACTGGTCCTGCTCCGACGGCGCGGGCCCTTCCCGCTCCGCGACATCGCACGCCGGGAGCCGGGCACCCTGCGCCCGGTCATGGCCATCGGGATGCCGGTCGCCGCCTCGGTCGCGCTGCTGTTCGTCGTGGAGTTCGTCCTCCTGCGGGTGGTCGCGCCCTTCGGCGAGGCCGCGGTGGCGGGCTTCTCCCTCGCCTACACCGTGCAGGCCGTGTTCATCGTCCCCGCCATGAGCTACGCCTCGTCCGTGGCGATCCTGGTCAACCAGTGCCGGGCGGCCGGACATCCCGCGCAGGCCAGGGCGGTGATGCGCCGGGGCGCCGCCCTGATCGGTGTCTGCTACGGAATCCTGACCGTCGTCCTCACGGTCGCGGGCCCCGGTGCGGTCGACGCGCTGCCACTGGACGGGGCCACCGCGGCGGAAGCCGTACGGTTCATGACCCTGGTCGGCCCCACTTTCGGCTGCACCGGCCTCGCCCTCGTCGCCCTGGGCGTCATGGAGCAGACCGGGCGCGGCCTCGTCGCCATCTGCATGAACACCCTGCACTTCGGCTGTGTGCTCGGCATCGGCGCGTGGGCCGCCCACGGCGAGGGCTCCACCGACGGCCTCTACGCCGTCCTCGCGATCGGCGCGGTGATCGGCGCCCTGGTCTCCTGGCCCATGGCCTGGCGGCTGGTCTACCGCGCCGAGGACGCACCGGCCGAGGCCACCGTGCCCCCGCGGCGCGAGAGCCGCCCGGCGGCCCCGGACGCGGTGCGGGGAGGGGAGTCATGAGCATCCCGGAGCGCCTCGCCGCGGCCTGGGCCGCCCTGCTGGGCACCCGTACCGGCACCGTCACCCGTACCGGCACCGGCACCGGGCCCGTCCCGGTGCGGGTGGGCCTCGACCTGCTGTCGATCGCCCGGTTCGAGCGGATCGCCCGCCACCCCGGCGGCCGGCGCATGGTCTTCCGCCCCGCCGAACTCGTCTACGCCGACAGCCTCGGCGAGGCACGCCGGACCGAGCACCTGGCCGGCCGGTTCTGCGCCAAGGAGGCCACCGCCAAGGCCCTGGGCCACGGGCTGGGGCAGGGCCTCGGCTGGCGGGACATCGAGATCACGCGCGACGGCCTGGGCGCACCGGGGGCCCGGCTGCACGGGCGGGCGAAACACCTCGCCGACCGGCAGGGCGTCACCGGCGTCGTGCTGTCACTGAGCCATCAGGACGGCCTGGCGGTGTGCGTCGCCGTGGCCCACGGGGCGTTCGTCCCCACCCAACGACCTGCGGAGAACACATGACTGAGCAGCTCACCGGCGACCCGCGGACCGCGCTGGTCACCGGCGGCTCGCGGGGGATCGGACGCGCGATCGCCGAACGGCTGGCGCAGGACGGCTTCGACATCGCCTTCTGCTACCGGGGGGACCACGAAGCGGCGGCCGAGACGGCCTCCCTCGTCGAGGCGGCGGGCCGCAGGGTGATGCACCGCGCGGTGGACGTGGCCGACCCCGACGCCGTAAGGGAGTTCACCGCACTGGCCCAGGAGCGGCTGGGACCGGTGCACGCCGCGGTCTCCTGCGCCGGCATCCACCGCGACCGGGCGGCCGCCCTGATGTCCGACGAGGACTGGTCCGACGTCGTACGCACCAACCTGGACGGGGCGTTCCACCTGAGCCGGTCCGTGCTGATGGGCATGTTCCGCCGCAGGGCGGGCTCGCTGGTCCTGATCTCCTCCGTGGCGGGCATCGGCGGCACCGCGGGGCAGGCCAACTACGCGGCGTCCAAGGCCGGACTGCACGGTCTGTGCGGCAGCCTCGCCAAGGAGGCCGGCCGCTACGGGGTGCGGGCCAACGTCGTGGCTCCCGGCTACATCGACTCCGACATGGTCGCGGACCTGCCCCCACGGGTCAGGGAGCAGGCGGTCGCGGCCGTCGCGCTCGGCGGATTCGGCACGCCCGCCCAAGTGGCCGACTCCGTCTCCTTCCTGGTGTCGGACCGAGCCTCCTACATCACCGGAGCGGTGCTGAGGGTCGACGGCGGTCTGACCGTCTGAACCGACCGGCCGCCGCCCCGGACGCAGTGCGTCGCCCACCGCAACCTCATCGAACCAAGGAGCACACCATGCCCGAAACGACCACCGACCTCACCGCGCGGCGCACGGCCGAGATCCGCGACATCGTCGCCGACCTGTTCTCGGCCGAACCGGCCGACGTGGAGGCCGCCACGTCCTTCGTCGACGACCTGGAAGCGGACTCGCTGCTGGCGATCGAGCTGCTGACCCACCTGGAGAAGCGGTACGGCGTCACCATCCCCGAGACGGAGATCGTGGACATGGTCAGCCTCAAGGCGACGTACGAGGTCGTCGCCCGGAACGCGGGCTGGTGAACGATGACACCACGCGTCGTCATCACCGGCATGGGGCCGGTGTCCAACATCGGTACCGGGATAGCCACGTTCGGCAAGGCGCTGCGGGAGGGCGTCTCCGGCACCGGGCCCATCCGCAGCTTCGACACCACCGGCTTCCAGCACACCAACGGCGGTGAGGTCGGCGACTTCTGCCCCGCCGACCTGCTGAGCCGGCTGGACACCGGCGCGTGGGGGCGCTCCGCCCTCTTCGCCGCCTCGGCCGCGCGACTCGCGGTCCAGGACGCCGGGATCCGGGTCCGGGGCGACGAGACGGCCGTCGTCATGGGCACCACCTCCGGCGAGCTGCGCGTCATGGTCGACATGATCGAGGGGTGGCACACCGACGGCTACGGGCCGCCCGACGCCGCTGCGGCCGCGCAGCTGCCCGCCTCGAAGCTGGCCCTGGCCGCCGCGCAGGAGCTCGGCGCGACCGGGGAGGTCCTCACCCTGGGCACGGCCTGCTCGGCCGGCAACTACGCACTGGGGTACGCCTACGACCTGCTGACGGCGGGTGAGGCCGAGGTGGTCGTGGCCGGCGGCGCGGACTCGGTCACCCGCTTCACCCACGCCGGTTTCCACCGGCTCGGCGCCCTCGCCGCGCAGGAGTGCCGCCCCTTCGACCTGCACCGGGACGGGATGCTGCCCGCGGAGGGCGGCGTCGCGCTCGTCCTGGAGACCCTGGACTCCGCGCGCGCCCGCGGCGCCCGTGTCTACGCGGAGCTGCTCGGCTACGGCATGACCTGCGACGCGGCCCACCCGGTCGCACCGGACGCGGACAGCATCGCCCGCTGTATCCGTACCGCGCACGAACGGGCGGGGGTCGACGCGGCCGAGGTCGACTACATCTGCGCGCACGGTACGGGGACCAGGACCAACGACCTGGTCGAGAGCCAGGCGGTACGCGCGGTGTTCGGGCAGAGCCCGCCGCCGATGAGCTCGATCAAGTCGATGCTCGGCCACGCGATGGGGGCGGCCAGCGGATTCGGCGCCGTCGCCTGCGCGCTGAGCATCCACGAGGGCTTCCTGCCGCCCACCGCGCACCACCGCACCACCGATCCGGAGATCGGCGGCATCGACCCGGTGCCGGGCACCGGGGTCGACAAGGACGTGCGGATCGCCCAGAACAACGGCTTCGCCTTCGGCGGCAACAACGCCATCACGATGCTGGGGAGGCTCTGATGAACGGCATGGTGATCACCGGGGTGGGCGCGATGCGCCCCGGCCCGGCCGCCCCGCCGGCCGGACTGGACGCCGGTCCGCTGCCCGACGCCGACCTGCACCAAGTGGCCGGCTTCGACCCGCAGGCGGTCCTCGGCCGCAAGGCGGCGCGCTACAACGACCGGGGCACCCTGATGGCGATGCACGCCTGCGAGACGGCCATGGCCGACGCGGGCCTCACCGTCACCGACACCAACCGCGACCGCACCGGGATCGCCGTCGGGACGACCGTGGGCAGCATCGCGGGCATCGTCACCTACGGCACCGACTCCTTCGACCGGGAGCGGCCCTATCTGGTGAAGGCGGCGCACTTCCCCCAGTCGGTGCTCAACACCATGGCCGGCGCCCTCGCCATCCGCACCGGGCTGCGGGGCGCCAACTCCACCGTCGCCGGCGGCCCGCTGGCCGGCCTCCAGGCGTTCCGGCACGCGGAGATGACCCTGCGGCGCGGGCACACGGACACCGTGCTGGTGGGCGCGGCGGAGGAGCTGAGCGTCCCCTCCGCCTGGTGGGCGCGCGTCGCGCGGCGGACCGGTCCGCACGGAGAGGGCGCCGCGATGTTCGTCATGGAGCGGCCGGAGGTCGCGAAGACGCAGGGCCGCACGGTCCTGGGGACCATGGGCGGCGTCGTCGTACGGGCGGCCGACCCCCGGCAGCCCGAAGCGGTGGCCGCCGTCGCACGGGCCGCCCTGAACCGGGCGGGCCTGGACGGGCACGAGGTGCGGACGGTACTCGTCAGGGCCACCGGCGACCCGGCGGTGGACCGCGCCCAGCACGAGGCGCTCACCGCGCTGACCGGCACGGAGCCCGTCCACCACGAGGACACCCTGGGGGACTGCTACAGCGCCCACAGCGTCCTCCAGCTCAGCCCGCTCGTGGCGCGCGGGCGGCCCGGCCATCCGCAGGGCCGGGGCGGACCCGTGCTGGTGGTGGCCGCCGACCCCGACGGCGCCCTGGCGGCGATGGCCTTCACGCCGCACGGCGCGGTACCGGCGGGGCACGACGACGCCGCCCGGCGGACGCGCCCCGCCCCGATCCCCGGAGCGGCCCGATGAACACCCCCGCGCACGACGCCGGCCTGCTCGAATGGTTCCGCCGGGGCCTGGCCCTCTCGCCCGACGGCACGGCTCTGAAGGCCGCGGGACGGGGCCACACCTACCGTGAACTCGACCTAGCCGCACGGACCCTGGCCGGCACGCTCCTCGCCCGCAGCCCGGGTGCCCGCCGGGTCGGGGTGCTCGCCCACCGGGGGGAGCGCGCCTACGCGGGATTCCTCGCCGGCCTCTACGCGGGCGCCGCCGTGGTGCCCCTGAACCCCGGCTACCCCGCCGAACGCACCCGCGCCATGATCGAGGCGGCCGGCGTGAGCGTCCTGCTGGTGGACGAAGCGGGAGAGGACTGCCTGCCGGCGCTCGGCGACGCCCTCGACGGGGTGACGGTCGTCGGCCGCCAGCTCGGCGAACCGCTGGAGCGGCCGGTGCCCGTACGGTCCGAGGATCCCGCGTACATCATGTTCACGTCCGGATCGACGGGCGTGCCCAAGGGCGTCCCGGTGTCGCACGGCAACGTCTCGCACTATCTGCGCTCCGTGCACGACCACTTCGACTTCGGCGCGGACGACGTCTTCTCGCAGACCTTCAACCTGACCTTCGACCTCGCGGTGTTCGACATGTTCGTGGCGTGGGGCTGCGGGGCATCCCTCGTCGTCGTACCGCCGGGCGCGTACACCCGGCTGCCGGCGTTCCTCGACAGGCACCGGATCAGCGTCTGGTTCTCCGCCCCCAGCGTGGTGCCCCTGCTGCGCCGGGCGCGCGCCCTGACCGCCGGCGCGATGCCCACCCTGCGCTACAGCCTCTTCTGCGGGGAGGCGCTGCTGCGTGAGGACGCGGCGTCCTGGCAGTCGGCGGCCGGCCGCTCGGCCGTGTACAACCTCTACGGGCCCACCGAACTGACCATCTCCTGCACCCTGCACCGCTGGGACCCCGCCACCTCGCCCGCGCTCTGCGTGAACGACGTGGTGCCCATCGGCCGTGCGCACCCGGGGCTGCGGCTGCATCTGCACCGGGAGGGCGGCGAGGCGGCCGGCACGGGTGAACTGTGCGTGAGCGGCGCGCAGATGGTCGCCGGCTATCTGAACCCGGCGGACGACGAGGGGCGGTTCCTGCACCACGGGGGAGAGCGGTGGTACCGGACCGGCGACCTGGTCCGTACGCTCCCCGACGGGCAACTGGCCTATCTGGGCCGCCTGGACCACCAGGTGAACATCAACGGGGTCCGTACGGAGCTCCGCGAGATCGACCACGCGCTGCGGCGGTGCACCGGTGTGGACGAGGCGGTCACGCTCGTGGCGGACGGAGCGCTGCGGGCGTACGTCACGGGCGCGGGCGTGGACCCAGCTTCGCTGCGCGGGGAGTTGGGGAGGATTCTCCCGAGGGATCTGATCCCGCTGCGCATCGAGCGGCTGGCCGCCTTCCCGCTGAACGCCAACGGGAAGATCGACCGCCCGGCGCTGACCCGGGCGGCCACCGGCGAACAGCCGGTGGCCGGATGACCTCGGACCTGCGGGGTTCAGCGGGCCGGCACCGGGCGCCTCTCCGGGGCGAGGGCCGAGCGCACCGTGGACATCAGCCCGTACTGGTAGTGGTCCCCCTCGCGCACCACCTGGACGAGCGAACAGTCCACCAGCCGGCCCAGCGTGTCCAGGAGCTGAGCCTGCGGGGCGACCGTCCCGTGCGCCGTGGCGTGCCGGACGTCATGGAGGGTGAACCGGGACGGCAGCCTCACCATGTCGTGCAGCAGCGCGCGCTGTGCCGGACTCAGCAGGTCCAGACTCCAGCGCACACTGGGAAGGACGCCCCGCTGGTGCGGCAGCAGCGAGAGGTCGGTGCCGGTCAGCCCGGCCGCCGCCGCCTCGTCGGCCACCAGCGCTGCCAGGGGCAGCGACCGCAGCCGCTCGGCGGCGAACTCCAGATAGCGGGGTATGCCGTCGAGCATGCGGCACAGCGCCCGTACGTCCGGCCCGCCGGGATCCAGCGACAGACCGGGACAGACCTCCCGCACCCGGTCCACGAAGAACTCCGCGGCGTTTCCCGGCCCGTCGGCCGGGAGCGGCTGCACCTCCCAGGTCCACGCGCCGCCGACGGCGAGCCGGCGCCGTGTGGTGACGACGACACTCAGGCGGGGGCACTCGTTCAGCAGCCGTGCGCTCAGACGCGTCACCGTGACCGGCAGGTGCTCCGCGTTGTCCAGGACCAGCAGCTCGGGGCGTGTCCCGTACGCCGGACCGGGCAGCCGGCGCCCCACCTCGTCCACGACCTCCCGGAAGGGCCGGGCGGCGGGGGAGTCCTCCGGGGGCAGGTGCCCCAGGTCCACCACGGCGCGGTGGTCCGGCGGAGGTGCGGCCCGGCAGGCCGCCTCCAGGGCGATCCTGCTCTTGCCCACGCCGCCCGGCCCCGTGACGACCACCAGGCGGCGCGTGCGCAGCGCGTGCACGAGCGCTTCCACGTCGTGCTCCCGCACCGCCTGCGCGGAGCTGGAGCCGGGGCCGGGGCCGGTGGGACGGATGTCCTTTCTGTCCAGCACGGCGAGGAGCATGGCCAGCGAGGAGCGTCTGGGACTGCCGACCCGGCCGGTCTCTATGTTGCGTATCGTGCGGACGCTCACGCCCGACCGTTCCGCGAGTTCCTCCTGCGTCCAGCCGAGGTGTCCGCGCCGGCGGATGATGAATGCGGCGAAGGCGGTGCCGTCCTGCCAGGTGATATTCCCGTCCATGGACGGGGCCAGGCCGGCCGGGGGAAAATTCGCCGGCGAATCGCCCGGTGCCTCGACCAGCGACTCGTACGGCGGCTCGTACGGCGAATCAACCGGCGAATCCACCGGCGATTCCACCTGCGATTCAGCAGGCCATGAGGCGGATAAGGCATCGCGGAGCCAGGCCGCTTCGGGAACGGTTAGCAGATCACCGTTCAACTGGTATTCACCGG
Organism: Streptomyces sp. NPDC048462; assembly: GCF_043200175.1. Lineage (NCBI taxonomy): Bacteria > Bacillati > Actinomycetota > Actinomycetes > Kitasatosporales > Streptomycetaceae > Streptomyces > Streptomyces sp. NPDC048462. The sequence goes on along the minus strand of NZ_JBICXG010000010.1, from coordinate 195,318 downwards.
GCGATTCTCTGTGCGGTATTCCGTCCTGCATAGGTTGTGCAGCCCCCATTGCTCTGCTCCCCTGACCGCGCCGCCGCAGAACCTCGACAGAAGGCCGAAGGCGGTACGGGCGCGGTGGGAGAGCGCTCTCTAGGTGTGAATCTGGCGCATGCCGGAGGTTGTGTCAAGGGTCTTGAGATCCAGGAGGTCACATGAGTTCGAGCGATACCGATGACGCGTTCCCGGGCCGGCATCCGCTGGCTTCGGCGCAACTGAACTTCCTGTTCGACGAAATCGAGTACCCCGGGAACAGCTGGGTCTCGATCCAGGAAAGCGTGCACCTGCCGTGCCGCCTGAGCGAACGGCAGGCGCGTAATCTTCTCGCCCATGTGTGCCGGCGGAGCGAGGCGGTCCGCAGCCGGGTCGTGAAGGACCCCGACGGTGTATTCCGGCAGGAAATCATGGAGCTGGACGACTTCTTCGCCCACAGTTTCCGCTACAGCGACTCCGCGCGGCCGCAGGACCTCCTGGCACAGTGCCCGCAGCCGCTCGACGCGTTCACGAGGTCGTCGTTCTTCCTCGTCGCCGACGGTCCCGCGGGCGCCGTCGTGTACTTCGCGGTGCACCACTCGTTCTTCGACGGCGTGGCGACGGGGCTGCTCGGCCGGATGATCCTGTCGGCGGCCGCCGATCCGGACATCCTGGACGCGAGCCGCGGCGACGGGCCCGGTGAGAGGGCGGCCCAGCCGCGCCAGGTGCGGGCCTTCGAGGTGGATGCCCGCGGTGTCCGGTCCACCCGCAGATGGCTGGGCTTCCACGGCACCGTGCGCGGACTGACCTGGCCCGGGGCGCCCGCCGGCGCTCCCGCCGAGCGGCCTGTGCGTGGTGCCGCCGGCGGTCTCGACGCGGAGAACCGCGTCTCGTTCGCCCTGGGCGGGGAGTTCGCGCGGGCGCTGCCACGGGCGGCGGCGGAGCTCGGGGTCAGTGCGCCCTCGCTCATCAACTCGCTGGTCTGCGGGTGCGTGGGCGAGCTGTTCGGGCTGCGGGAGGTCACGCTCAAGACGATCTGCTCGAACCGCTTCCGGCCCGTGCTGCGCGAGGCGCTGGCCTGCCTGGCGACGGAGGTCTGGGCGGCACGCGGGACGGAGGGCTCCGGGCGCCCCGAGTGGCACCGCCGGTTCCACGGGGAACTGCTCGGCGCCTACCGGAGCGGGATGTACGACTGGGACGCGGTGCGCGGGTCGGCCAACTTCCCCGGCCCGTACCGCTCCGGGCAGAGCGTGTCGACCAACGTCGCGTACGCCAAGGGAGTCCGGCCGGGTCCCGGGGCGGACGACACCCCGGTGTTCACCCCGCTGGAGCCGCTGCTGGTCCCCCGGGTCCTCGGGCACGAGCTCGCCGTGCACGCCGTGATCGGGAGCCGGGACGTGCTGTTCATGGTCAAGGCGGCGGCACACCGGATGGACGAGGCGGCGGCCCTGGCGTTCGCCCGGGGACTCTGCGACCACTTCACACGCTCCTTGTCCGGTCTGCGGGTGGCTCCCTGAGCCCCGGGCGGCCCGCCGGGCCCGCGCCCCAGGCCCCGGCCCGCCCGGCGGACCCGGTCAGTTCTTGATCCGGTCCTCCAGAGCGGTGCGCCAGGCCGGGAGGACCGCCTCGCGCACCGGTGCGCTGCCGCGCCCGCCCCGGCTCAGGAAGTCCGACAGCGGCAGGGACGCGGCGCCCACGGTGACCGCGTCGGGGCCCAGCCTGCCCAGCTCCACGGTGACCTTCGAGGCCGGGTGGGACAGGGAGTAGGCCACGGCGTGGGCCCGGACCGCGTCGAGGTGGCGGGCCCCGAACTGCAGCCCCGCCCAGCCGCCGATCAGGACGCGGTCGGGCTGGAGGAGGTTGATGAGACCCGCCACCCCGGCGCCCAGGTACTCGGCGGTCTCCCGCACCAGCGCGCGGGCCACGGGGTCGGGTCCGGTGCCGTCGTCCGGAGCGGCCGCGGCGAGCAGCGCGGTGAGGCGGGTCTCCTGGTCGACGCCTTCCGGAGGGTGCCCGCCGGCCTCCTGCCAGCGCTGCACGAGGGCCTCCGCGCCCGCGTACGCCTCCAGGCATCCCGAAGAGCCGCAACGGCACTGCCGGCCGCCCACCCGCACGGTCAGGTGGCCCCATTCGAGGGCCTGCCCCTGGGGGGCGTCCTCCGCGAAGAGGCACGCGCTGACGCCGGAGCCGAAGAGGATCGCCACGGCGCTGTGCGCGCCCCGGCCGGCCCCGAACCACATCTCGGCCCGGCCGAGCGTCTTGGCCCCGTTGTCGATGACGTAGGGCACGGAGTCCGGCAGGCTGCCGGCCTCGCGCAGCAGCGTCTCCAGGGGGACCGCGTCCCAGCCGATGGTCTGGCCGTGCACGATCGCGCCCCGCACCGGGTCGTGTTCCACGACGCCGGGGACGCCGATCCCGACGCCGATGAGGCCGTCCGCCCCGAGCCCGGCCGCCGCCAGCACCTCGTCGATGCCACTGCGGATGTGGTCCACGATCTGGTCCACTTCGTATACGTTCGCCGCCAGCGGCCGTTCGGTGCGGGCGAGTTCGGCCAGGGTGAAGTCGAGGACCGCGACGCGCACCCGGGTCTCCCCGACGTCGATGCCGATCAGATGGCCGTGACCTGGGTTGACCCGCAGCAGGGCGCGCGGGCGCCCGCCGTCCGACTCCACGCTGCCGGCCTCCTCCACCAGTTGATCGGCGACGAGTTCGGTGACCACGTTGCTGACGGAACCCGAGCTGAGACCGGTGGCGGTGCCCAGCTCCGGGCGGCTCATCGGCCCATCGAAATACAAATGTTGCAATACGGCCGCACGGCTGCTCCGGCGCAGGTCACGCACCGTACGTCTGGTCCGCTGGGCCATCTGGGCTCCTTCCCCGCTTGCTCGGCAGGCACGCTACCCCGCCTCCGGCTCTTGACGCGACCTTCTCATGAGGCTTAACTCACGCCATAAATTAAGCCATGGGGGTTGCGTGGCCGCTCGCCGGGTTCCGGTCGCGGACTCGGCACGTCCGGCTTGGACGCTCCTCAGGAAGGGACACCTGGAGCCATGCGAAGTATCCGAGTAGTCGCCAGCAGTGCGGCAGTCATCTCCCTGCTTGCCGCCGCGACCGCGTGTGGTGGCGGAGAGTCCGCGGGCGGCGGGTCCAGCTCGCCGAAGACGCTCACCTACTGGGCCTCCAACCAGGGACCGAGCCTCGAGGCCGACAAGAAGATCCTCACTCCCGAGCTGAAGAAGTTCGAGAAGCAGACCGGCATCAAGGTCAAGCTGGAAGTGGTTCCCTGGTCGGACCTGCTCACGCGCATCCTCACGGCGACGACCTCCGGCAAGGGCCCCGATGTGCTGAACATCGGCAACACCTGGTCCTCCTCGCTCCAGGCGACCGGCGCGCTGCTGCCCTGGGACGACGCGAACTTCGCGAAGGTCGGCGGCCGCGACCGCTTCGTGGAGTCGGCGCTCGGCTCGACCGGTGCGCAGGACAAGGACCCGGCCGCGCTGCCGCTCTACTCCATGGCGTACGCCCTCTACTACAACAAGGCGATGTTCAAGGAGGCCGGCATCGAGAAGCCGCCGGCCACCTGGGCCGAGGTCGCCGAGACCGGCAAGAAGCTGTCGAAGGACGGCAAGTGGGGCCTCGGGGCCGAGGGCTCGAACCTCTCCAACAACATCCACCAGGTGTTCGTCCTGGCCAAGCAGCACGGCGCGGACTTCTTCGACTCCGAGGGCAAGCCGAACTTCACCGACGACAAGGTCGTCGCCTCGGTCAAGCAGTACGTCGACATGATGGCCAAGGACAAGATCGTCGCGCCCGGCAACGCCGAGTACTCGCAGAACCAGTCGCTCAGCGACTTCTCCAAGAGCAAGACGGCCATGGTGCTGTGGCAGGCCGCGGCCACCACGTTCAAGTCCCAGGGCATGAAGGACTCCGACTGGGGCGTCGCACCGGTGCCGGTCCAGTCCGGGAAGCCGGGCCAGGGCGAGCAGATCAACTCGATGGTGGCCGGCATCAACATCGCCGTCTTCAAGAACAGCAAGAACCTCGACGGCGCCACGAAGTTCGTCAAGTTCATGACGAGCGACGAGGAGCAGAAGCTCCTCTGTAAGACGTACGGCTCGATCCCGCCGGTGAAGGCTGCCCAGGGCGACGCCGCGTTCAACCGGCCCGAGCTCGAGGTCCTGAAGAACACGCTCGCCACCAGCGCCTCGGCCCTGCCGCAGGTGCCCAACGAGTCGCAGTTCGAGACGGCCGTCGGCACCGCGGTCAAGTCCCTGTTCGCCAAGGCCGCCGGCGGTGCGTCGATCAGTACGGCGGACGTCAAGGCCGAGCTCACCAAGGCTGAGCAGCAGATGGCCAGTCAGTGAGTGATTCGTCCATGACCACCATCGTGAACCCCGTGCAGGGGGACCCGGCGGTGCGCAAGGACACTCCCGGGGAGGCGCCGCGCAAGCAGCGCCGCCCCGGGCGCCTGCGCCGCCTCAGCCTTCCCTACCTGCTCCTGCTTCCCGCGGTCGTGCTGGAACTCCTCGTCCATCTGGTGCCGATCGCCTTCGGCTTCATCATGGCGTTCAAGGAGCTCACGCAGTTCTACCTGCGGGACTGGTCCGCTGCTCCCTGGCGCGGCGTGGAGAACTTCCGTATCGCCGTCGACTTCGACGCACCCGTCGGCAAGGCGCTGCTGCACTCCTTCTGGGTCACCTGCCTCTTCACCGTGCTCGCGGTCGCCCTGTGCTGGCTGCTGGGTGTCGCGGCGAGCATCTTCATGCAGGAGGCCTTCGCCGGACGGGGCTTCCTGCGGACGCTGTTCCTCGTGCCGTACGCCCTGCCCGTCTACGCGGCGGTCATCACCTGGGCGTTCATGTTCCAGCGGGACAACGGCCTGGTGAACCACGTGCTGCACGACCAGCTCGGCCTGACCGACGGGCTGCCCTTCTGGCTGATCGGTGACAACGCCTTCTACACCCTGCTGATCGTCTCGGTCTGGAAGGGCTGGCCCTTCGCCTTCCTGATCGTGATGGCGGGTCTGCAGAACATCCCCAAGGAGCTCTACGAGGCGGCCGCGCTGGACGGTGCCGGTATGTGGCAGCAGATCCGCCGCATCACCCTGCCGTCGCTGCGGCCGGTCAACCAGGTGCTGGTCCTCGTGCTGTTCCTGTGGACGTTCAACGACTTCAACACGCCGTTCGTGCTCTTCGGCAAGGCGGCACCGGAGTCGGCCGACCTCATCTCCGTACACATCTACCAATCGTCGTTCGCTACCTGGAACTTCGGCACCGGAGCGGCGATGTCGGTCCTGCTGCTGCTGTTCCTGCTGGTGGTGACGGCGGTCTACCTGCTGCTCACCTCTCGTGGGAGGAAGGCCTCACGTGGCTAGCCACACCGTCCCGGGGGCCCGTGCCCCGCGCTCGCCGATGGCCTCCCCGCGCTCCTTCGTCTGGGCCCGGCGGGTCTTCCTGACCCTGCTCGCGGGCTTCGTCCTGCTGCCCGTCTACGTCATGGTCTCCAGCTCCCTCAAGCCGCTGGAGGACGTGTCGGGCAAGTTCCAGTGGCTGCCCACCGGGCTGACGATCCGGCCGTACTTCGACATCTGGAAGACCGTTCCGCTCGGCCGGTACTTCGTCAACTCCCTTATCGTGGCCGGTTCCGCGACCGTGCTGTCGGTGATCATCGCGGTGTTCGCCGCCTACGCCGTCAGCCGCTACACCTTCCGGGGCAAGCGGGTCTTCACCGTCACGGTGCTGTCCACGCAGATGTTCCCCGGCATCCTCTTCCTGCTGCCGCTGTTCCTCATCTACGTGAACATCGGCGACGCCACCGGCATCGAGCTGTTCGGCTCGCGCGGCGGGCTGATCCTCACCTACCTCACGTTCTCGCTGCCGTTCTCGATCTGGATGCTCATCGGGTACTTCGAGTCGGTGCCCAGGGAGCTGGACGAGGCCGCCATGGTGGACGGCTGCGGGCCGCTCAAGGCCCTGTTCCGGGTGGTGGTGCCGGCCGCGACGCCGGGCATCGTCGCGGTGGCCGTCTACGCGTTCATGACGGCCTGGGGCGAGGTGCTTTTCGCTTCCGTGATGACCACGGAGAACACCCGCACCCTCGCCGTCGGCCTGCAGGGCTACTCCACGCAGAACGACGTGTACTGGAACCAGATCATGGCCGCCTCACTCGTCGTGAGCATCCCCGTGGTCGCCGGATTCCTGCTGCTCCAGCGCTACCTGGTCGCCGGACTGACGGCCGGTGCGGTCAAGTGACGCGCGGCGGTCGGATGCCTGACCGCCGCGCCCTCCGCTGCTGTTGAAGCCCAAACCCCTTGATGGGTAAGGGCATTGACAGGGCGTCATGCTCCTGCCTAGGTTGGGCTCCGCGCTGGAGAGCGCTCTCCCGGAGTGGTCGGCAGCCGGCGTGAGGCACCCCGCTGCCCCGCCGGCGCGCCGCCCCGGCCTTCCGTGGACCTCACTCCCGAAGGCCCGAGGCCCGGACTCCGTGCGTCCGCCCCCGCCCGAACATCAGGAGCAGTGTGTGAACCGGTTGGAGTACTACGCGCAGTGGCCGTCGCTGCGGTCCGACATCGCCGTCGACCCCGCGGTCGAGGAGACCGTCCGGGGGATCCTCGCCCTGATGACGGTCGAGGAGAAGATCGGGCAGATGATCCAGCCCGACCTGGTCGAGCTGACCGCCGACGACGTGCGCGCCTACCGGATCGGCTCGGCGCTCAACGGCGCCGGCCGGTGGCCGGACGGGGACCGCAGGGCCGACGCCGGGCAGTGGGCCCGGACCGTCGGAGTCTTCTGGGAGGCGGCCCGGGACGCCTACCGCGACCGGCCGTTCCACATCCCGTTCATGTGGGCGAGCGACGCCGTGCACGGCCACAACAACGTGCACGGGGCCACGGTCTTCCCGCACAACATCGGTCTGGGAGCGGCCCGCGACCCGGAACTCATCCGCCGGATCGGCGCCGCGACCGCCCGCGAGGTCGCGGCCACCGGCATGGACTGGACGTTCGCCCCGACCGTGGCCACCCCCAGGGACCTGCGCTGGGGCCGGTGCTACGAGGGGTACTCCGAGGACCCCGAGATCGTGCACGCCTACGCCCGCGCCATGGTCGAGGGCCTCCAGGGCGACGCCGAAGGGCTGCGGTCCGACTCCCGGGTCCTGTCCTGCGCCAAGCACTGGGTGGGCGACGGCGGCACCTACGAGGGCGAGGACCGGGGGATCGCCCGGTGCGGCGAGGACCTGCTGCGGAACATCCACGCGATGGGGTTCTTCTCAAGCATCGAGGCGGGCGCCCAGTCCGTGATGGTGTCCTACAGCGGCTGGGAGGACGGGGACCGCGTCGAGGGCAGGGCCCACGGCAGCGCCTACCTGATCAGCGACGTGCTGAAGGACGCCCTGTCCTTCGACGGGGTGGTCATCGGCGACTGGGACGCCCACCCCTATGTCGAGGGCTGCACCGAGGGCGACGCCGGCAACGTCATCAGGGCGGGCGTGGACATCCTCATGGTCTCGACCCGCGCGAAGTGGCAGGAGGTGTACCGCAACGCCGTCGGACAGGTGGAGTCGGGCGCCATCGCGATGTCCCGGATCGACGACGCGGTGCTGCGCATCCTGCGGGTCAAGGCGAGGGCCGGACTGTGGGAGAAGCCGCGCCCCCAGGACCGTCTCCTGGCGGGCCGCGCCGATGTGCTCGGCGCCCCCGCGCACCGCGCGCTGGCCCGTGAGGCGGCACGCAAGTCGCTGGTGCTGCTGAAGCACGAGGGCTCCGTCCTGCCGCTGGCCCGCACCGCGAAGGTGCTGGTCACCGGCAGCGCGGCGGACTCCATCGGCAAGCAGACCGGCGGCTACACCGTCACCTGGCAGGGCGACGACGTCTCCCTGGACGACTTCCCCGGCGGCATCACCACGGCCGGAGCCGTCGCCGAGATCGTGGGCACGGACCGCTGCACGGTGGATCCCTTCCTGGAACACGCGGACCCCGCCGCCCACGACGTCGTCGTGATGGCGATGGGCGAGGACCCCTACGCGGAGATGTTCGGGTCCGTCAGACCGTGGCGCTCGATCGGCTACGCCGACCTGAAGCCGTCCTACGCCCGCGACCTCCACACCCTGCGCAGGCTGAGGAGCTCGGGCGCGAAGGTCGTCACCCTCCTGTTCAGCGGCCGCCCGCTGTACGCGACCGAGGAGATCAACCTCTCGGACGCCTTCGTCGCGGCCTGGCTGCCCGGACCCGACGCGCGCGCCCTCACCGACGTGCTCTTCCGCGACGCCGCCGGCGAACAGGCGCACGACTTCCGGGGCAGGCTGGGTTTCAGCTGGCCCCGCAGCCGCCGCTCGACGGCGGCCAACCGGATTCCGCGCCACATCCCCGAGTACCGCGTGCCCCCGGGGGAGCAGGAGCCGACCGGCCCGCACGCCCCGCTCTTCCCGTACGGATACGGGCTTCACCTCAGCGGTCCGGACAGCGCCGCAGACCCGGCGTACCGCTCACCGCTGCCGGTCGACGAGGAGGAATTCCTGCCGCAGGCAGCGGTGTTCAGTGCCCCCGCGCTGGTGATCGGATCCGGCGGGGACACCTCGTACACCTTCCACGTCAGCGCCACCGACAACGGACCGCAGCAGGTGCCGGAGGGCAACCGGCTGGAGACGCCGTTCATCTCGGTGGAGCCGGCCGGCGACCCGGAGCACCCCGACGGCGTGGCCCTCGCCTTCAAGGGGACCCGGACGTTCTTCTACGCGCAGGCGCACGACGGCAAGCCGTACGACCTGCGGGAACTCCTCGCGAGTGGCGGACGGCTCCGCTTCGGCGTGCGGGTCGTCGAACCGCCGGCCGGTCCCTTCTACCTGACCTGCCACAACGACTACCCCCAGCAGCCGGTGATCGACATCTCCGGCCGGCTGCGCGCGCTGCCTCCGGGCGAGTGGGCGTCCTTCGAGGTCCCGCTGTCCGAACTGGCCTCGGCGGGAGTGGGGTTCTCGTTCGTCGACGTCCCCTTCCTGGTCTACACCGAGGTCCCGGCCCGCCTGGAGCTCAGCGGCATACGGCTCACGGCCGAGCCCGCCCAGGGCCTGTCGTAAGACTGAAGTGCCGCCCCGCCAGGGGCCGTTCCACAACGTTCACGAGATCGGGGAAGCCGTGGGTAAGAGAGTGATGTGGTTCAACGGGTCCTGTGTGCCCTGGGAGGAGGCACGGGTCCACGTCTGGGACGAACTGGCGCTGCGCGGCGCCAACGTCTTCGAGGGCGTGACCGCCTTCTGGGACGCCGCACAGGACCGGCACCTGGTGCTGGCCGGGGAACAGCACCTGGACCGCCTCTACGGCTCCGCGCGCATCGCGGACATCCCCGTCCCCGAGTCGCGCGACGTCGTCCGCGCCGCACTGGCCGAGGTCGCGGCCCTGCACCCCGGCACGGATGTGTACCTGCGCCCCGCCTTCTACGCCGCCCAGGGCCGGTCGATCCTCTCGCCCGGGAGCGCGGGCGGCATGTACATCGGCGGATTCGAGTACGCCCCCACCACCCCGCCGGTGGTCCGGGCGGTCGTCAGCGGCCGCCGCCGCTTCGGCGGGCCGATCGGCCCGCAGGCCAAGTCCGGGGGGTCCTACCTCGACTTCCGCGTGTTCGAGCGGGAGCGGATCGAGCGGGACGCCGAGCACATCCTCATCCTCAACGACCGGGGACACGTGGCCGAGGCCGACGGGGCGGCCATCCTGCTGGTGCGGGACGGGCAGGTCCTCGTACCGTCGGCCGACACCGGAGTCCTGGACTCCATCACCAAGCGGATCGTCCTCGACCTCGCCCGGGAACTCGGGTTCACGGTGACCGAACGCGGCGTGCTGCGCGATGAGTTGTACGAAGCGCAGGTGCTGCTCGCCGGCACCCTGCTCGGAGTCCGTCCGGTCGGTACCACGGACGGCGTCGCCCCGCCCGACCCCCGCGCCACCGCGTGCGCCCGGGAACTGGCGGACGCGTACGGGAGGCTGTGCGGCGGCGAGCACCCGCTGTCCAAGGTCTACCTGACCCCGCTGGCCTGAGCGGCGGCGGTCATGCGCGAGATCGGCAGCGAAACGGTTCACCGCAACCCCTGGTTCTCCGTCCTGCGCAAGCGGTACGAGGACACCGGGGGAGCGCGGCACGCGTACTACATGGTCACGAAGCGGGACTCGGTGCTGGTGGCCGTCCGGCACGGCGACGGGTTCGTCGTCGTCGACCTGCCGAGGCCGACCTTCGACGGGGCGCGCAGCGTCGAGTTCCCGCAGGGCGGCATCGAGGAGGGGGAGTCCGCCGAGGACGCGGCGGTGCGCGAGGTCCTGGAGGAGACCGGCCTGCGGGTGACGGGGCTGCGGCACCTGGCCACCTTCGCCGAGAGCAGCGGCTTCGCCACGACCTCGTGCCACGCCTTCACCGCGGATGCGGCCGGCGGCGGCGGCACCGGCCGGGACGCGTTCGAGGCGGACATGACCACGCGCACGCTGACGTGGCGGGAACTGCGCGCCCTGGCGCGCGCCGGCGGCATCCAGGACTCGGCGACCCTCGCCGCCCTGGCGCTCCTGGAAGCCGCGGCAGATGCCGGCTGACCCGGCGGACGTCACGGTCCCGCTCTTCATCGACGTACGGGTCAGCCTGGCCAGCGGCGACGTCACGGCCCGTCCGCCCGGCCCGCCGACGGACGCGCCGGACCGTGTCCTCCTGGCGGGGCTCGGGCCGCTGCGGTCCGCGACCCCGCACGGCAGGAGCGCCCTGGTCCTCGAAACGGCCGCGGGCGAAAGGTGGCTGGTCGCGATCTCGGAGACGTCCGGGCTCGTCGCCTCGGTCGACCACCTCCGGCCCCGGGCCTGTCCGTAAGGCCCCGCCCGGCCCGCACCTCATGGCTGAGCGGCGACGGCCTCATGGCTGAGCAGCGACAACAGAGACAACAGGGATGACAGTGGCAAGCAGGTATGACGTGGTGGTCGCCGGCGGCGGCCTGGCGGGGGCGCTCACCGCACTCACCCTGTCCCGGCGGGGCATCGAGGTGCTGCTGGTCGAATCGGACCGGCTGGGAGGCGGCCAGTCCGGTCAGTCGCACGGCTATCTGCACCGGGGCTACGCCTTCGGCCCGAACGAAGACAGGCTCCCGGCCGTCCTGGCGCGCGCCGGGGAACACTGGGCCGCCCTCACCGAGGGGCTGGAACCGGTCACCCGGGAATCGGTCCTGTCGTTCTCCAACACCTCGGCGGTACGTCGCGCCGAAGGGTTCTGGCGGGCCTCGGGACTCCCCGTCGAGCCCGTCCGGAGACCCGGCTGGCTCGGCGGGGGACTCGTCTCCAGCTTCCGGAGCGAGGAGGCCACCTACGACTTCGGCCCCGTCCTGCGGGGCCTGGCGGCCCGGATCGCCGCCACGGGCACGGCGCTCGCCGTCGGCAGGGTCGACCGGATCATCGAGGAACAGGGCGGTGTACGGGCGGAGTTGACCACCCCGGACGGCAGGACCGAGACGGTTCTCAGCCGGGCGGTGGTCCTCGCCGCCGGTGCGGGCACCCCGGGGATACTCGGGCGTTCGGGCCTGCCGCCCGTCGTGCGGTGCCGGAAGGCCTTCATGCTGGTGCTGCGCGGCGAACTCCCCGTGGTCAGCGCGGTGTTCCCGGAGTACGAGGAACACGGCCTCTTCCTGGCCGGCCGGACGGGCCACGAGAGCGGCACCACCTGGCTCCTGTCGGACTTCCACTCCTTCGACAGCGCCCAGGGCTCCCCGGGCAGGCTCGCCGGTTGGTGGGCACGGCGGATGCTGTCCACGCTCACCCGGGTCGTCGACCCGTCGGTGCTGGCGGGCGTACGCCTCGTCTCCGGGTACCAGGCCGTCAAGTCGGGGCTGGCCCCGGTCAGCGGCACCGTGGCGCACGAGGTCAGCCAGCCGTGCCTCGGGGGCCTCGGGGTGACGGTCAGCCCGTCGAAGCTGACCCTCGCACCCCTGGCCGCCGAGAGCGCGGTGCGAGCGGTGTCCGGGGCGCTCGGTGCGCGGTTCACCGGCATGGACTGGGACCGGCTCGTGTCCGCCCCGCCGATGGCGGCGGCCGGGGGCCCCACGCTCGTCCGGTCCGTCGGCGAGGCGTGGGAATCGGACCTGGACGCGCTGAAGGACCCCGATCTGGCGAACGGCCTGCCCGGCATCCGCGAGCTCAGCTCCCTCTACGACCGCCCCTGACCCGTCGACGGACCGATGTCCTCGACGCGTCGGCCTCCTCGAAATCACCCTCCCGAAGGGAACCCGAATGCCGAGCGAACCGCCCGTGATAGAGACCCGCGGCCTCACCAAGACCTACAAGGTGAAGCCGCAGCTCACCGGCCGCTTCTCCGCCATCAGATCGCTCGTCGCCCCGGCGCGCGACGAGCGCACGGTGGTCAGCGGACTGACGCTCTCCGTCGGCCGGGGGGAACTGGTCGGGCTGCTCGGCCCCAACGGCGCCGGCAAGTCGACGTCGATCAAGATGCTGACGGGCATCCTCACCCCGACGTCCGGCGAGGTGTACGTCGACGGGCGGGTGCCGCACCGCAACCGGGAGGCCAACGCCCGCCGGATCGGGGCGGTGTTCGGGCAGAAGACCCAGCTGTGGTGGGACCTGCCGGCCCGCCACTCCTTCGGTCTGCTCCGCGACATCTTCGACATCCCCTCCGCCGACTACGCGCGCCAGCTCCGCGACGTCGACCAGGTCCTCGGCATCTCGGAGTTCTGGGACACCCCGGTACGCCTCATGTCGCTGGGGCAGCGGGTCCGCTGCGACATGGCGGCCGCGGTCCTGCACGACCCCGCCATCCTCTTCCTCGACGAACCCACCATCGGCATGGACGTGGTGGCCAAGGAACGTACCCGCGCGTTCCTGCTGCAACAGGTCAACGAGCGCGGCCGGGCCGTCGTGCTGACCACCCACGACATGACCGACGTCGCCAGGCTGTGCGAACGCGTCCTGCTGATCAACCACGGCCGGCTGGTCTTCGACGGAACCCTCGACGCGATGAAACTGCGCTACGGCGCCCGCAAGGTCGTCCACGTCACCTTCGGCGAGCCCGTCGCCCGGCCCGAAGTGCCCGGCACCCGGGTGCTCTCCTACGAGGGCACGCGCGCCACCCTCGTCCCCGAGGGCGACAGCACCGCCGAGGACGTGGTGAGGGCGCTGACGTCAGGGTTCCCGGTGGTCGGCATCACCGTCGAGGAGACGGACCTGGAGGAGCTCATGCGGAACGCCTACGAGGCCAAGAACGAAGCGCTCGTCGCATGAGTGCCGTCGCCGCCACGACCAGGGGCAGCGGCCGCGCCTGGCGGATCTGGCGCATCGTGCCGCTGTACCAGACGATCGCGTACCGGGGCCGCTTCTTCCTCGCGCCGTTCATGCTGGGCGTCCAGGTGTACGTCTACTACCTGCTGTGGACGGCGGTCTACCGGGGCAAGACGTCCGTCGCCGGGCTCGACGTCCGGCAGGCGGTGACGTACGCGACCCTGGCGATCCTGATCGGCCGCATCCGGTGGACCAACCGCATGGTCTCCAAGGACTCGCTGCCGCAGCGCACCCGTGAAGGCACGGTCATCTACTGGTTCCTGCGGCCGATCTCGCCCGGCCGCTACTACATGTACCGCGCCCTCGGCGACATGGGCTACGGCGCGGTGTGGGCCCTGGTCGGATATCTGGTGGCCCTGGCGTCCGGAGTGATCGGCGCACCGGCCTCGGGCACGGTGGCGCTGGTGTTCGCCGTGAGCCTCGTGCTCGGACAGATGATCCTCTACTACCTGGGGCAGCTCGTCGACCTCGCCACGTTCTGGCTGATCTCCAACACCGGGCTCACCCGCATGTACGGCTTCGTGCAGGACCTGCTCTCGGGGGTCTTCGTCCCGCTCTGGTTCCTGCCGGGCTGGCTGTTCACCACCGCCTCGGTCCTGCCCTTCGCCGCGACGGTCAACGTACCCATCTCGATCTACGTGGGCCGGATCCCGCTCGACCAGGCCCCCGGGCACCTGCTGCGCGAGGTGTGCTGGGTCGTCGCCCTCGCCGTGCTGACCCGGATCGTCTGGTCGCGGGCGGCCCGGCGCGTGACCTCTCAGGGAGGCTGAGCCATGACCACGACGATCGACGTGTCCCGCTCCGCACGGCTGCGGTCGCAGGTGAACAGGACCGGCCGCGTCCTGCGGATCGTGCTGCGCACCACAGCCGTGAACATCAGGGGACGCCTGGAGTACCCGGGCGACTTCGCCTTCGAGATCTTCTTCGGCATCCTTTGGCAGACGTCGACGCTCGCCTTCGCCGCCGTGCTCCTCACCCGCTTCGACGGGCTGGGCGACTTCCCGAACGGCGGGGTCCTGCTCATCGTCGGCATGCGCCTGATGTCCCACGGGCTGTTCACCATGGTGTTCGGCAACCTCTCGGACCAGCTGCTGGAACTCGTCGAGGAGGGCAGGGTCGAGGGATTCTTCCTGCGGCCGATGTCGGTGCTCACCCAGATCCTCATCAGCCGCTTCAACATCAACGCCCTGGGCGACTTCTTCGTCGGGGTCACCGTGTGCGCCGCGGCGGTCACACAGGCCCCCGTGCACTGGGACACCGGAGCCGTCCTCTACCTCGGCGCGGCGATCATCGGCGGGGTGTTCCTGGAGGCGGCCGTGCAACTGCCCCTGGCCGCGCTGCTGTTGCGCTCACCGTTCGCTCACGGCGTCGGCAAGTGGATCGACGACATCATGGCGACCATCGGGAACTACCCCCTGTCGATCCTGCCGCTCTTCCTGCGGGGCGCGTTCACCTTCGTCCTGCCGCTCGCCTTCGTCGCCTACTTCCCCGTGCTGGTCCTGCTCGACAGGGAGCCGGGACACGGCCCCATGGCCCTGCTCGCGCAGTGGTCGCCCGCGGTCTGCGTGGTGCTGTTCCTCCTCGCGAAGCGGCTGTGGAACTGGAACCTCGCCCACTACCGCAGCAACGGGGGCTGAGGCGCCGATGGAGCGACGGACCACCCGCACACCACCGCCCTACGCCCTGGTCGCCACCGACCTCGACGGCACGCTGCTGCGCTCCGACCGCACGGTGGGCGACCGCACCAGGGCCGCCCTGTCCCTGCTCGCCGGGCACGGGGCACGGCACGTCGTCGTCACCGGCCGGTCCGTCTCGTGGACGCGGCACGTCCTGGCCGACCTCGGCTGCACCGGCCTCGCGGTCTGCGGCCAGGGCGGCCAGGTGTACGACATCGACGCCGGCCGCCAGCTGACCTCCGTCACCCTGGACCGGCGCCTCGCCAGGACGGTCCTCGCCCGGACCGAGGCGGTGACCGGCCCGCTGATCCCGGCCGGCGACCGGGACGGCGTGGACGGCGAGGTGGTGGCCGCCCCCGGCTACCGGCACGACCTGGAGGGCGAGACGCCGATCCTCCGGGCGACCGCCGAGGACGAACTGTGGGCCCTGCCCGTACGGAAGGTGTACGTGCAGCACGCCACGCTCGACGAGCACGCGCTGGCCGAGGCCGTGACCCGGGCCGCCGGGGGCCGGGTCTCGGTGGTCGTGGCGGGGCCCGGCGAGGTGGAGATCCTCCCGGCGGGACTGGACAAGGCCACCGGCCTCTCCTTCGTCGCCCGGCACCTGGGACTGGAGGCCGCCGACGTCATCGCGTTCGGGGACATGCCCAACGACATCCCGATGCTCACCTGGGCCGGCCGCGGGATCGCCGTCGCCGGGGCGCACGAGGCGCTCAAGGCGGTCGCCGACGAGGTGGCACCCGGCAACGACGAGGAGGGCGTGGCCACGGTCATCGAGCGGGTCTTCGGGGGCGGTTGAGCCATCCGGTCAGGACGTGGGACGGTGGCGCGGCGGTCCCGCCCGCTGAGGCCGCTCATGCGTACTCGCGCCACCCGCACCGAGGAGCGACCCGTGACCGCAGGCGTACCCGACCCCCTGATCGACACGAGCAAGCCGCATCCGGCGCGCGTCTATGACTGGCTGCTGGGCGGCAGGGACAACTATCCGGCCGACCGGCAGGTGGCCCGGGGGCTGCCGGCGGAGGCGCGCGGCAACGCGGCGCGCAACCGGGCGTTCATGCACCGGGCGTCGGCCTGGCTGGCGCGGGGCGGGATCGACCAGTTCCTCGACATCGGCTCCGGAATCCCCACGGAGCCCAATCTCCACCGGATCGTCCAGGCGGTCACGCCGTCCGCCCGGGTCGTGTACGCGGACAACGATCCGATCGTGCTGCGGCACGCCGAGGCGCTGCTCGACGGCAGCCCCGAGGGGGTCACGGAGTACCTGCACGCCGACGTACGGGAGCCGGGGGTGATCCTCGAACGGGCGGGGGCGGTGCTGGACTTCGGGCGGCCCGTCGCCCTGTCGCTCATCGCGCTGATGCACTTCATGCCGGACGACCGCGATCCGTACGGCATCACCCGGGCCCTGGTCGGCGCGCTGGCTCCGGGCAGCTTCCTGGCGCTGTCGCACGGCACCGCCGACCAGCATCCGGAGCTCAGGCGGGAGACCGAGGCGGCGTACGAGAAGGGGGCCATCGCGCTGCGGATGCGCACCCGTGCGGAGGTCGAGCCGTTCTTCGAGGGGCTGGACCTCGTCGAGCCGGGACTCGTCCCCGCGACCGAGTGGTACCGCGAGGGGGCCGCGCCGGCCGTCGAGCGCAGCGGGTTCTACGTGGGTGTCGCGCGGGTCCGGTGAGCCGGAGGCCTCAGGCCGTCCCGTCCCGCAGCGGCTTCGCGAAGCAGTGGCTGCTTTCGTACGTCCGGTAGTGGCCGAACTTCTCGCAGGGTGTGTAGCCGCTGGAGAGGTACAGCGCGATCGCCTCGGGCTGCTTGTCGCCGGTCTCCAGGACCATGCGGGTGCGGCCCGCCGTCCGGGCGTCGGCCTCCAGGGCGGCCAGGATGCGGCGGGCCAGGCCGTGACCGCGCCCCTCGGGTATCACGAACATCCGCTTGAGCTCGGCGTCACCGTCCGAGTAGCCCTCGTCGTTGCGCTCCTGCGCGCGCCAGCCGCCGGTCGCGACCGGGCGGTCCGACATGTCGTAGGCGAGCAGGTACAGGCCGCGCGGCGGGTCGAACATCGTGGCGTCCAGCGGTGTGATGTCGCCCTCGTCCCCGTAGCGCTCGGCGTATTCGAGCTGCACCTGGTCGTTGAGTTTGACGGCGTCGGGGTGATCGTAGGGCCGTGGCTGGATATTCATGCGAATGATGGTACATGTATGCGAACGACTGGGTCGGTATCGTGCCGGAATGCTCACCGTTACCAGCGTAAATGTGAACGGTCTCCGTGCCGCCGCCAAGAAGGGCTTCGTCGAGTGGCTGGCGCAGACCGACGCCGATGTGATCTGCCTCCAGGAGGTGCGGGCCGAGGCGCAGCAGCTGCCCGAGGACGTACGTGAGCCGGAGGGCTGGCACACCGTCCACGCACCGGCCGCCGCCAAGGGCAGGGCCGGGGTCTCGCTCTACTCCCGCCGGGCGCCCGAGCGGGTGCAGACCGGCTTCGGCGGCTTCGGTGCCCCCGGGGCGGAGGAGTTCGACGCGAGCGGCCGGTACGTCGAGATCGACCTGCCGGGCGTCACGGTCGCGAGCCTGTACCTGCCCTCCGGCGAGGTCGGCACGGAGCGGCAGGAGGAGAAGGAGCGCTTCATGGCCGCGTTCCTGCCCTACCTGGCCGGGCTGAAGACGCGCGCCGCCGCGGAAGGCCGCGAGGTGGTGGTCTGCGGCGACTGGAACATCGCGCACCAGGAGGCCGACCTCAAGAACTGGAAGGGCAACAAGAAGAACTCCGGCTTCCTCCCCGAAGAGCGGGCCTGGCTGACCCGGGTCTTCGAGGAGGCCGCGTACGTCGATGTCGTACGGGCGCTGCACCCGGACGTCGAGGGCCCGTACTCGTGGTGGTCCTACCGGGGCCGCGCATTCGACAACGACACGGGCTGGCGGATCGACTACCAGGTGGCCACCGAGGGGCTGGCCGCGCGCGCCGTGAAGGCGTACGTGGAGCGGGCCGCGAGCCACGCGGAACGGTGGAGCGATCACGCGCCCGTGACCGCCGTCTTCGACCTGTAGGGAGTGGGTGGAGGGCCTCGTCAGGCTGCGTCGCCCGCTGTCGCCCGCTGTCGCCCGCTGTCGCCCGCCGGCTCCCGAGGGCTTCCCCCGGGAGCCGGACGTTGTGATGATTTCGCCATGGCCGACAGATCTCCGCTCACATATCAGGCGCGCTACGGCTGGGACCGCCGGACCGCCGGAACAGTGGCGTTCGCCGCCGTCTTCACCGCGGTCCTGCTCCTTCCGGGTGTGCCGCTGCTCGGGCGGCTGCTGGGGCTGCCGCTGTTCGGCCTGGGCGGGCTGTTCATGGCGTACACGGCGTTGAGCCGCAAGGTGGCGTTCAGGGTGGACGAGACGGGCGTGCTCCTCGGTGGAAGTCCGGCCAGATACCGGGCCACCACGAACCATGTGCCCTGGGCCGATATCACGGGCGTCGTTCTCTGGAGCCAGACCGTCGGCGGCGCATCACTGCCCTACGTCGGGCTTGCGCGACGGAAGGGCGCTCCCCCGCTGTTCGGTGACGGTCCGACGGCTCGTGCCGTCGTGGGCGCCTTCGTTCCTGTCTCCGCCGACGTCGTGATGGCCTCCCGGGCAGCTCAGGGGTGGCGCCTCGACAGGGAGCGGCTGGCCGCCGCCGTCGCCCACTTCGCGCCCGGCGTGCCGGTGAACGAGCACGCCGCACAGGGCGGCTCCGGTGAACCCGCGCCCATGTGACACGGCGAGTGCCGCTCGGTCGGGGCGGGCCGTCTACTCCGGCGGCTTCGCCGCCTCCGCGTCGCGGCGCAGTCGCCGGTCCAGGGCCATGGAGAGCTCCGCGTCGACCACCGCGCGTGCCAGCGGCCGCAGCTGGGGAGGCTCCTCCTGTGTGCTGTGATCGCGCAGGGTCGAGACGAAGAGGTCGGCCAGAGCGTCCGCGTGCTCGCGGACCCGCCGGCCGGAGGCGAGGACGGTGGCGAGCGGGACGCCCTCCCGCACCAGTTCGGCGGAGACCTCCAGGAGGCGGCGGCTGATGTGCACGATCTCGTCGCCGTCCGTGCCGAGGTAGCCCAGCTCCATCGCGGCCGCCAGGTTCTCCGGCGTCGACTCGCCCTCGAAGTAGTCCGCGAGCCGCTCGGGTGTGAGCCGGACCGGGGTCTCCTCGGTCGGTTCGCCCAGGCCCAGTACCTCGGCCACGTCGCGGCCGCTCTCGAAGGTGCGGGCCAGGTCGGCGATGCCGGTCAGGGTGTGGCCGCGCTCCAGCAGGCCGGTGATCGTGCGCAGCCGGGCGAGGTGGTGGTCGTCGTACCAGGCGATGCGGCCCTCGCGGCGCGGTGGTGAGATCAGGCCGCGTTCCCGGTAGAAGCGCAGGGTCCGGACGGGGATGCCGGCTTCCTTGGCCAGCTCCTCCATGCGGTATTCGCGGTGCTCGTGTCCGTCAGCCACCCCCGCACCCTACCGGCCGGTCCGGGGCGCGGGCCGCTTGTTGAACCGCCGGTAACTTTCCCTGGCCGCACCCCTACCCATCGGTACGGGGCTGCTCTAGTCTCCCAACAGTGCCAGTGATTGCTGGCAGAGTCGTGTGACGTACCGCGGGGAGGCGGCAGCATGGCCCAGCACGAACACGTACGAGTGGCGGTGATCGGATCCGGATTCGGGGGCCTCGGAGCCGCTGTCCGGCTCCGCCGCGAAGGCATCACCGATTTCGTGATCCTGGAACGCGCCGGTTCGGTGGGAGGTACCTGGCGCGACAACAGCTATCCGGGCTGCGCCTGCGACGTACCGTCCCACCTCTACTCGTTCTCGTTCGCCCCCAACCCCGAGTGGCCGCGCACCTTCTCCGGGCAGGAGCACATCCGCGCCTACCTGGAGCACGTCGCGGACACCTTCGGACTGCGCCCGCACCTCAGGCTGGACCACGAGGTGACGATGATGCGCTGGGACGGCGACGAGCTGAACTGGGTCATCGAGAGCGCGAACGGCACGACCGTCGTGGCCGATGTCGTCGTCTCCGCGACCGGGCCGCTCTCCGACCCGAAGCTGCCCGACATCCCGGGTCTGGCCGACTTCCCGGGCAAGGTCTTCCACTCCGCCCGCTGGGACCACGACGCCGACCTCACCGGCAAGCGCGTCGCGATGGTCGGCACCGGCGCCTCCGCCATCCAGATCGTGCCGTCGATCCAGCCGAAGGCCGCGAAGCTCACCCTGTTCCAGCGCACCCCGCCCTGGGTCATGCCGAGGATGGACCGGCAGATCAGCGGCGCCGAACGCTGGCTGCACCGCACGCTCCCCTTCACCGGCACCGCACGCCGCGGACTGCTCTGGGGGATAAGGGAGTTGCAGGTCAGCGCCTTCACCAAGCACCCGGACCAGCTGGGCCTGGTCGAGCGGATAGCCAAGTCCAACATGGCCCGCTCCATCAAGGACCCGGCGCTGCGCGCCAAGCTGACCCCCTCGTACCGCATCGGCTGCAAGCGCATCCTGCTCTCCAGCGCCTACTACCCGGCGCTCGCTCAGCCCAATGTGGACGTCGTCGCCTCCGGTCTGAGCGAGGTGCGCGGCTCCACGGTCGTCGCCTCCGACGGTACGGAGGCCGAGGTCGACGCGATCGTGCTCGGCACCGGCTTCCACGTGACCGACATGCCGATCGCCGACCGCGTGGTGGGCGCGGAGGGGAACACCCTCGCGGAGTCCTGGAAGGGCGGCATGCAGGCGCTGCGCGGCGCGAGCGCGGCCGGCTTCCCCAACTGGATGACGATCATCGGCCCCAACACGGGCCTGGGGAACTCCTCGATGATCCTGATGATCGAGGCCCAGCTCAACTACATGGCCGACTACCTCCGCCAGCTGGACGTGCTCGGCGGACGGGTCGCACTCGACGCCCGCCCCTCCGCCGTCGGAGCCTGGAACCACCGCGTCCAGGAACGGATGAAGCGCACCGTCTGGAACACCGGCGGCTGCACCAGCTGGTACCTGGACGCCAACGGGCGCAACACCACCGTCTGGCCCGGCACCACCGCCGAGTTCCGCAAGGTGACCCGGACGGTCGACATATCCGAGTACCAGGTCGTCCGCGTACCCGCGCAGCGCGGCGCGGAGCAGGCCGTCTCCGAGGAGGTCGCCGGATGAGCCGCCCGACCACCCGCAGCGGCAGCACCCGCCCGGTGCCCGTACGCGAACTCATGGCCGTCTCCGCCGACGGCTCCCGCGTCCACGTCGAGGTGCACGGACCGGACGGCGCCCCGGCCGTGGTCCTCGCCCACGGCTGGACCTGCAACACCGGCTTCTGGGACGCCCAGATCAGGGACCTCGCCGTCGACCACCGCGTCATCGCCTACGACCAGCGCGGCCACGGCACCTCACCCGCCGCCCGCCCCGCCGGATACACCACCGAGGCGCTGGCCGACGACCTCGAAGCGGTGCTCGCCGCCACACTGGAACCGGGCGAGAAGGCCGTACTGGCCGGCCACTCCATGGGCGGCATGACCATCATGGCCGCCGCCCGCCGGGCCGGACTCCGCGAACACGCCGCCGCCATACTGCTGTGCAGCACCGGTAGTTCGCGGCTGCTCGCCGAATCACGCGTCGTGCCGATGCGGGCAGGGGCGGTGCGCACCCGCCTCACCCGCGCCATCCTCGGCGCCCGCGCGCCCCTCGGGCCCGTCACTCCGCTCTCGCGCCGCATCCTCAAGTACGCGACCATGGGACCGGGTTCGGCACCGGACCGGGTCGACACCTGCGCCCGGATCGTGCACGCCTGCCCCCGTACCCCCAGGTTCGCCTGGGGCCACGTCCTCGCGGAGCTCGACCTCGACGAGGGCGTACGGGAGCTGCGGGTGCCCACCGCGGTGATCGCGGGCACGGAGGACCGGCTGACGCCGCCCGTCCACGCCCGCGCCATAGCGGCGGCGCTCCCCGACTGCCTCGGCCTCACCGAACTGGAGGGCCTGGGACACATGACGCCGGTGGAGGCACCGGAGGCGGTCACGGCGAAAATACGGGAACTGGTGACCGGGTGCCTCCAGGTGCGCGGAACGGCGGTAGTCGAGAGCAAGGAAGAGGAGGGGGTCGCATGAGCGGCAGGCGCGGTCTCGAAGGACAGGTCGTCGTCGTCACGGGCGCGGCGCGCGGTGTGGGCGAGCTGCTGGCCCGCAAGCTCTCGGCACGCGGCGCGAAGCTCGCGCTGGTCGGCCTGGAGCCGGACGAGCTGAAGAAGGTCTCGGAGCGGCTGCACGGCGACAGCGAACACTGGCACGCCGATGTCACCGATCACGAGGCGATGGCCCGCGTCGCCCAGGAGGTCAAGGAGCGCTTCGGCAAGATCGACGTCGTCGTCGCCAACGCGGGCGTCGCCTCCGGCGGACCGTTCGTCGACTCCGACCCGGTGGCCTGGCGCCGGGTCATCGAGGTCAACCTGATCGGCGGCGCGGTCACCGGCCGGGCGTTCCTGCCGATCCTGATGGAGAGCCGCGGCTACTTCCTCCAGATCGCCTCCCTCGCCGCGATCACACCCGCGCCGATGATGACCGCCTACTGCGCCTCCAAATCAGGCGTCGAGGCCTTCGCCCACAGCCTGCGCGCGGAGGTCGGCTACCGGGGAGTGAAGGTCGGCGTCGGCTACCTCTCCTGGACCGACACCGACATGGTGCGCGGCGCCGACGAGGACGACGTCATGCGCGAGCTGCGCCAGCGGCTGCCCCGGCCGATGAACCGCACGTACCCGCTCGGCCCGGCGGTCGACCGGATAGTGGCCGGCATCGAGCGCCGCTCACCCCACGTGTACGCACAGTGGTGGCTGCGCGGCATGCAGTCGGTACGCGGCTACCTGCCCTCCCTGATCGGTGTCGGCGGCCGTCGCGAGATGAAGAGGTTCGGCTCGCGCCTTGAGGGCGTCAGCAAGGGGCTCGTCGGAGCGGGAGGCGCCGCTGACCAGCACGAACGGTCCTCGCGCACACAGCGTGAATGATCGAAATGCGATGAATGCCCGGTCGTGTAAGTCTGGTCGAGGCCCCCACGGGGCCGTCCCCACGCACCCCACCGAGGAGTGAACAGCATGGGCATCGCCGACCAGTTCAAGGACAAGGCGCAGGATCTTGCCGACCAGGCGCAGAAGAAGATGAAGGACGGCAAGGGCGAAGGCCAGGGCCGGTCGCAGGACGCGTCCGAGCGGGCCTCCGACGCGTCGGAGCAGGGTCGCGACAAGGCCCGGGGTGCGGCGGACGACGTTCGCGAGAAGTTCGACCGCTGAACCCCGGTCGCGCATGAGTGACGTGTATCGAGGGGCGTGCCCGGATTCGTTCCGGGTGCGCCCTTCCGTGCGTCATCAGTGCCGCGGACCCACCGCCACCGCTGCCGCTCGCCCCGGGATCACGACCCGGCCCCCAGCAGCGTGACCAGCCGCCCCACCGCCTCCACGACGGGCCGGCCCACCTCGCCGACCGTGGCCGCGATCTGCGCGACGGACGCCAGAGCGAGGCCGCGCTCCCGCAGGGCGCCCCGGTCGGCAGTGAGCTCGGGCAACGTGCCCTGGACGGTCCGGGCCTGGTCCGGGGCGAGGTGCGGACGCAGTTCCCGCAGGAGGCGGGTGAGGTCCTCGACGGCGGCCCGCAGTTCGGCGTCCTGGGCGGGACCGCCGACGGTGCCGTGGTTGATGCCGATGTTCTGGCGGCCGCCGTTCATGTTCACCACGGGGCCGTAGTAGTTCGACGCGTCACTCACAGTTTGAACCCCGTGTTTCCCCGGCCGTTGGTCATGTTGACGACAGGGCCGTAGTTGTTCGTGCTGTTGTTGTGGAACTGCCGCACGATCGCGGTGAACTCCGCCTCCGGGTTGTCGATCGCCTGCACGATCCGTCCGGCGATCTCCCGCAGTTCGTCCATGCTCGGCAGGGTCACGACCACCCTGGAGCCGCTGTTCATCTCGACGACCAGCACCGGCTTCGCGGACGCGATCAGTTCCCTGAGGACGACGACCAGGCAGACCGCGAGGACGATGAGGAGGAGACTGCCGTACCCGTTCCCCTCGACGTCACCCTCGTACCTGTCCCCGCTCCCGTTCGCGTAGTTGATCGCGGCGTGGACCAGGACGGCGACGACCAGCCATTACACGAGGCGGCTGAAGGCCCTGCCCCAGTTGTGGCTGAGCCTGAAGGCGTCGACCCAGCTGATGTTGTGCAGCGGGACGGCCGCCGACCCCACCCACAGCGTGCGGCGGGTGCCCCGGAGGACCAGGGGGTCTCCCTTGCGGGTGGACCGGTCGTTCACCCCCGGGTTGTTGAGGCGTCCAGGTACCGCAGAGCCGGGATGGAGGGGCCGCCCCTGCGACGGCAGTGGGGGAGCCGGCGGCCGTGGCGGAGGAGCTTGGGGCGGTGGTTCGGGGGGTGATGTGCCGGGTGTTCCTGTGTCGCCCATGGCTCCCCCGTGTGGTCGTCAGTCCCATCCGCATGCAGCGGAAGCACCATTAAGCGCCCGGGGGCGGTTGCGAGGCAGGCAAGAAGGAGCCAAATTGCCGTGCGGTGGCCGGTAGTTGAGACATTGGCCGCGTCTCCCGGGGTCGATCTCCTGGTCATCGGCATCCCAGGACCCGCGCCGGGCGGCCCGGAGGCGAGCGCATCGCTGATCCGCAGGTTGCTGCATCCCAGCGGGTGCTCGGCCCTGGTGGGGTCCTGTGAAGAACCGGTCGTGTCCTGTCGCGCGTCCTGTTCTACGGTGCTATCAGTCACCTACGACGGGGGAGAGACATGGGTGGGGCGGGGAAGTTGTGGGCCGAGCGGATCGCCGAGCGGCATCGGGGGGTCGTGGATCCCAGGCCGTTGGTGGGTGAGCCGGCGGGTCCGGCTGTGGATGCCGGTGTGGGTGAAGCGGGGGCTGGGCGGTGAGTGGTGACGGGGCGGATCTGCATCTCGACAAGGAGTCGGTCACCAAGTTCACCAAGGGCCTGAACACCACGATCGACGAGCTCGGTGACCTCGGCGGCGCCACGGGCTCCGTGATGGGTAAGGGTTTCTCGTCGTTGGCGATCACGGGGATGGAGGCCGGGCACCACGGTGTCTCGGTCGACTTCGAGGACTTCTGCGAGCGCTGGGAGTGGGGAGTGCGGGCCCTGGTACGGGACGCGAGCGGGCTCGCGGACCGGCTCGGCCTGGCGGCGGGTACGCAGTGGGAGAACGACCAGTACATCGCGGGCACCCTCAAGGTCGGTGCGAACGCCGTGTTCGGCGGGAACCCGCACGCGAGTGAGGAGGAGATCGCCAAGCAGAACTGGGGCGACATCTTCACGCCGGACTACCTGGACCCGGACTTCAGCCCGGAGTCGTTCGAGAAGGCCGGCCAGGACATGGGGCAGACCTGGAAGGACACCGGCCGCACCGTTTTGACCGAAGGGTATGGCGGGCGGCAGTCGGACATGTTCAACAGTGCGCTGGGCATCTCCGACGAGCAGTTCAACCAGTCGCTGGACGACACACTGGGGCCGTCGCCGGAGGAACGCGCGCAGCAGGAGCAGCAGCAGGGCGAGTCGGGGGACAACTGAGCGTGGGTATAGGCGACTTCATCAAGGACATCACGCCGGACTCGGTCGAGGACGTGGTCGAGGACGGTGTCGAGTGGGCCGGTGACCGGGTCGAGGACGTCGGGAACTGGACGGCCGACCGGCTGGACGACGTCGGCTGGGAGTCCGGGGCGGACTGGGTGCGGGAGCAGTCGCGTTCGGTCGCCAACCGGATGGGTGCCGAGGTCGACGAGATGGACCTCGGGCAGACCGAGGACAAGACGAAGCTGATCTACGGCAGTGTCAGCAAGCTCAACGCCACCGTCACCAAGCTCCGCGCCTTCCAGGCGGCGTTCGACGGGACCGGCGACGGCTTGAAGGGTTTGGACTCCGGGGAGCTCAAGGGCGAGACGGCCAATGCGCTGCGCACGGCGGTGAGCACTCAGCCGCCCAAGTGGTACGCCGCCGCCGACGCGACGACGAAGGCGCTCGGGGCGCTGGATTCGTTCGCCTCCACCGTGAGCTGGGCGCAGGGCCAGGCGCAGACGGCGATCGACAAGTGGAAGGAAGGCGTCAAGGCGTCCGAGACCGCTGCCGACGCCCACCGCAAGAAGGTCGACGACTTCAACAAGGCGGTCGACCGCTACAACGCCAAGCCGTCGGACCAGCGTGACCCCTCCGAGCTGCCGCCCCGACCGGCCTCGACGTTCGAGGACCCGGGCAAGAAGCTGATGCAGGATGCGCAGGACGTCCTGGCCGAGGCCCGTGAGCAGCGGAACTCGGCTGCGCAGACCGCCCGCACCGCGATCAGTGCCGCCCGTGACATGGCGCCGAAGAAGCCGTCGTACTCCGAGCAGTTGCGTGACGGGTTCGACGAGGCGCAGATCATGGGGATGCATATAGACGGTGGCATCGTCAAGGCCACTGCGGGCACGCTCAACTTCGTCCGCAGCGTCAACCCGATGGACCCGTACAACCTGACGCACCCGGCCGAATACGTCACGTCCCTGAACAGCCTGGCCGCGGGTCTGGTGGTCGCCGCGAACGACCCGACCGGCACGGGCATCCAGATGGCCAAGGACTTCATGAAGGACCCGGCCGAGGGCTTCGGCCGGCTGATCCCCGACATCGCGATGACGATCGCCACCGGCGGTGGCGGCGCCGCGGTGAAGGGCGCCCGCGTCGCGGAGGAGGCGTCGGAGGCTGCCCGGCTGCGCCGGCTGGTCGACGACGTCCCGGAGGGCACCCACCGCCGCCCGGACGGGGAACGCGTAAGCGAGGGCACCGACCCCGTCGACCTCGCCACGGGCCGGATGTATCTCCCGCAGACCGATGTCACGATCCCGGGGATCCTGCCGCTGGTCTTCACCCGCCGTACCGAGTCCGGTCTGGCCATCGGCCGCTTCCTGGGCCCGTCCTGGACCTCCACCGTCGACGAACGCCTCCAAGTCGACGCTATCGGCGTCCTCCACGTCACCGCCGACGGGCTCCTGATCCACTACCCGCACCCGATCCCGGGCACGCCCACCGTGTCGGAGTCGGGCACGTCCCGCACCCTGCTGGCCCGCGACGGCAACGGCGACTACACGCTCACCGACCCCGACAGCGGCCTCGTCCTCGACTTCAACGCCCCGGCCGGCGCCGAACCGGGGGGCGACGGCGTGGCGTGGCTGTCGGAGATCAGCGAGCGCAACGGCCACACGATCGCGATCGACCGCGACGAGGACGGTGTGCCGCTGGCCCTGGCCCACTCGGCGGGCCACCAGCTGAACCTGTCCACCACAGGTGGCCTGGTCACCGCTCTGTCCCTGGCCGGGGCGGGCGAGGACGGCACCGACCTCGTCCTGATGGGCTACGGCTATCAGGACGGCGTCCTGACCACCGTCACCAAACCGTCCGGCGCCACCACCACCTTCGTCCACGACGATCGCCATCGCGTCACGGCCTGGATCGACTCGAACGACAGCCGTTACGACTACGTCTACGACGACCAGGACCGGGTGACAGCCGAGGGCGGCGAGGCCGGCCACGTCCACATCACCCTGGCCTACACCGAACCGGACCCGGAGACGGGCCACCGCACCACCACCCTCACCACAGCAGACGGCCACACCACCCGCCATGTCTTCGGCCCCGGCTGCCTCCCTCTGGCCGTCACCGACCCACTCGGCCGCACCACCCGGTTCCGCTACGACCCACGCGGCAACCTCACCACCCGCACCGACCCCCTGGGCCGCACCACCGCCTTCGCCTACGACGAGGACGACCGCCTCACCGCCACCACAGGTCCCGACGGAGGCGAACTGCACACCGTGCGCGGCCTGTTCGGCCGCCCGGTGGAGGTCATCGGCCCGGACGGCAACCGGGTACTCAACGAGTTCGACGAACGCGGCAACCGCACGGCGGCCACCGACCCGGCCGGCGCCACGACCCGCTACACCTACGACCGGGGCGGCCGGCTCACTTCGGTCACCGACGCACTCGGCGCCACCACTCATGTGGTGTGCGACGCGGCCGGCCTGCCGGTGAAGGTGACCGACCGGGCCGACGCCGTCATGCTCACGGAGCGGGACGCACTCGGCAGACCGGTCCGCACCACCGATCCGGTGGGCGGCGTCACCCGCCTGGAGTGGCACCCCGACGGACAGCTCTCCCGGCGCACCGGTCCGGACGGCGCCTCGGAGTCATGGACGTACGACGGCGAGGGCAACACCCTCACCCACACCGACCCGGTCGGCGGCGTCTCCCGCTCCGAATACACCCACTTCGACCTGCTGGCCGCCCGCACCGGCCCGGACGGCGCCCGCTACGAGTTCGAGCACGACAACAACCTGCGCCTCGCCCGAGTCACCAACCCCCAAGGCCTGGACTGGTCCTACGAGTACGACGCGGCCGGCCACATCGTCTCCGAGACCGACTTCGACGGCCGCACCCTCCGCTACGAGCTGGACGCCGCGGGCCAGGTCGCCACCCGCACCGACGCGCTCGGCGGGGCCATCGCGTTCGAGCGCGACCAGCTCGGCCAGGTGGTCCGCAAGGACGCCGACGGCCAGACGACGACCTACGCCTACGACCGGGCGGGACGTCTGCTGGAGGCGACCGGCCCGGACAGCGAACTCCGCTACCAGTACGACCGGCGCGGACTCACCAAGACCGAACTGGTCGACGGCCGCGCGATGAACTACGCCTACGACGCCCTGGGCCGCCGCACCCGCCGCACCACCCCCACCGGCCACGTCACCACCTACACCTACGGCACCGACGGCCGCCCCCAGCGCCTGAGCAGCGGCGATCACCGGATCGACTTCACCCACGACGCCGTGGGCCGGGAACTGTCCCGCGTCTTCGGCGACACGGTCACCATGACGTCGGCCTGGGACGAGGCCGGGCGGCTCTCCGCGCAGCACATCACTGCCGGAGCCCGCTCCGTCAACAGCCGTGCCTACTCCTACGGCGCCGACGGCAACCTGACCTCCATCGCCGACCGGCTCTCGGGCACCCGCACCTTCGACCTCGACGGGTCGGGCCGCGTCACCGCCGTCCACGCCAAGAACTGGACGGAGCGTTACGCCTACGACGACGCCGGCAACCAGACCTCGGCATCCTGGCCGGACCGCCACCCAGGCAGCGAAGCCACCGGCTCCCGCGCCTACAACGGCACCACCATCACCCGCGCCGGAGACGTCCGCTTCACCCACGATGCCCTCGGCAGGATCACCCAGCGCCGCAAGACCCGCCTCTCCCGCAAACCCGACATCTGGCACTACACCTGGAACACGGAAAACCGCCTCACCTCCGTCACCACCCCCGACGGAACCCGCTGGCGCTACCGCTACGACCCACTCGGCCGCCGCACCGCCAAACAGCGCCTCACGGCCGACGGCGAGAACGTGGCCGAGGAGATCTGCTTCACCTGGGACGGCCTGACCCTCTGCGAACAGACCACCCACCACCCCGACGCCCCCAACACGGTCGCCCTCACCTGGGACCACCGCGGCCACACCCCCCTGGCCCAGACCGAACGCATCCTCACCCCCGACGACCGCCAGACCGAGATCGACCGCCGCTTCTTCGCCATCGCCACCGACCTGATCGGCACCCCCACCGAACTCATCGACGAGTCCGGCGACATCGCCTGGCGCTCCCGCTCCACCCTCTGGGGCACCACCGCCTGGCCCCGCAACAGCGACACCTACACCCCACTCCGCTTCCCCGGCCAGTACTACGACCCCGAAACCGGCCTCCACTACAACCTCTTCCGCCACTACGACCCCGAAACCGGCCGCTACGCCTCCGCCGACCCCCTCGGCCTCGCCCCCGCCCCCAACCCCGTCGCCTATGTACACAACCCGCACAGGTGGACAGACCCGCTCGGCTTGTCCCCTTACTCGGAGGAGAAGGTTCCGGTCTACCGGGGGACGGACCGTATGGCGGAGAACTCCATCGTGGACGAGACAGGCCACCTCATGAGCGAGGCGGCCCAGCGCGCGTACTTCGAGGGAGGTTCGATCGATGACGCACTTCGCGTGTCTCAGGAGGCACATGCGTCTGCGCTCAAGGAATGGGGGAGCCCGGACTCGCTCGCCCATGCCCATTCGGAGTTCGGAACGGAGATGCAGCAGGCCTACGGCCCCCGGTCGGTGATGTCGTTCACGACGGACCCGGAGGTTGCGAAGTACTTCGCGAATGGTGGGCCCGTCTACCGTGCCATGATCCGTCCGAGCGAAGGGATCTGGCAGAGCCTGCCCGGAGCAGGCGAGAGCGAAGTTCTGATCCCCAACATGATCAAGGTGGAACCGTGGCCGGGCTGACAGTGAGATTTCGCAAGTGGGACACGCAGTACTTTCCGGCAGGAGAACTGGTCAGGGCTGACGAACCGATCCGCGACTTCGACGAACTGGAGGACCGCCTGCTCGCGGACCACCCTCGAATGCGCCGTATCCTGGTTCGTCTACTTCCTGGCCGACCGCTTTTCCGCTTTTACCTGCACTGGAGCGACGGAACCGACCTGGTTTCCCTCGACAGGCGGGTCGCCGCCGGGACAGCGACCGAAGCGGACTTCGCCGGGGCCGTCGTCGGAGAGCCGTACAGCACCTCGCACCCAGCCTGCGGTGCGAGGTTCCGGGTGATCGAAATGACCACGGCCGTTCCACTGTTCTCAGACAGCCTCGAACGCTCACACGCCCACGCGTACCGCAATGAGTGCCCGGCCTGCGGGGAGCGTTTCACCGGCAACGCGCTGGAGTTCATCCCACCCGAAACGCCGTAAGGCTCGTCCGGGCCGCGCCCGGCCAGGATCAGTGCCACAGGCATCAATTCGTGACAGAGGCTTAAAAGCATGGATGACATCGCTGGTGGTGAAATCCAGGTCTACTCGGTGGAAGAGAGGAGTGCTGGTGCCGCAACGTGCGCCGTTCGCTGCGTAGACGGCGTAGTGCGCACCGGCCGGCCGTTCAGGCTTCGTCTCAACGATGACGCAACAGGAGGCCCGGTATTCCTGAGCCTCGACTGGATCAAACTCTATGGAAAGGTCACGGACTCTCTCTATCCGCCCTATAGTGCCTTGGTCCAGCTGTCAGGGGACGGTGTGCGTCTTCTGGTGAGAGGTCTGATCCTTACCTCTTCTACCTCTTCCGCGACTGATGAGTCATGAACAAAATGTCCGATCAGGATGGGTGCGTGGGAAGCGTGGGGACCGTCAGCGCAGTTTCAGTTGTTCGCGGAGGTGCTTCACGTGGGCCTGGATGTCGCGTTCGATGCCGGGCTCCTCGGCGGGCGCCGGGTGGGCGGGTTGGCGGCAGGGGCCGCACAGGCCGTCTCGGAATGCTTCGGCCTTGCCGGGTGCGCCGCAGTCAGTGCACTCGACCATCAGCCGGGGGGCTGACGTGTCGCCCTGCGGGGCGGGGGCTGCGGCGGCGGGCCGGTGGGGCGGGAGCTTGGTGATGAGGCGCTTCCTGACGAAGCCGAGCGGTGAGTCGACGGTCGCGGGCAGTCCTGCGGTGACGGCGTGGACGAGGTAGTCGGCGTCCACACCGCGTGCGAACCATTCGGCGGCCGACGCCTCCAGCTCCCGGCAGTCGTCCTCGGAGAGCCCCAGGCGCCTGTCGGCAGGGCCCAGCCGGGTCAGGGCCAGGTAGGCGGGTGACGCGTCTGCCGGGGCGGTGCGCTGTGGGGGTACGACCGGGGCGGGCGCAGGTGTCGCGGGGGCTGCGGGTTCGGCCGGGACCCACGGGGGAGGGGGTGTGGTCGGTGCGGGTTCCGGCTGTTGCAGGCGGTGGCCTGCTTCGGCGGTGAGGAAGGTGTTCCACCACTCGTTGTCGCGGGCCGTGCGCGACCAGAAGGTGCGGGTGACCCAGCGGACGTTGTCGCCGTCACCGACCGCGCATCGCGCCTGGCGCAGGTGTCCGGCCACGCCCAGGGTCCGCAGCGCGCTGCCCACGGCCATCTGCCCGTACAGGGGCTGGCACTTGGCGAGGGACTTGATGTTCATTGCCGAGCCCTCGGGGAGCTGGTCGACGTATCCGGCGATGTACCGCTCCCGCTCCGGCAGGAACGCGAAGTCGTCGGCGCGGGGAGGGTGCTGGTCCGGGACGGAACGCTTTCCGTAGCCGGGGCTGGCCTTCGGGTACGGGGCCGGGGCCGGGACTGGGGGCGTCGGCGGGGCGGAGCTAAGGTTCTGGGTAGCCACGAGATCGCTTCTTTCGATCTTGGGGTGAGACCCCGGCCGGTGCGTTCAACACCGTGTCGGGGTCGTTTCGTTGGGGGCACGGTAAGCAGCCGCGACGCTGCGCCGCAAGTCGGTCACAAATAGTCACACTTGCTCGCCGTTACGGGTCAGGGAGGTAGGGAGGTTCTCCCAACCTCTTTCTTCTACCTACCGGTTGTCAGACATCGCTCGGATCTCGGAGCCCGGATCCCGACCCTCGGATCCCGAGGTTCGAGACTCGGGGCGCCGCTCCGTCACGTACCCACGAACGAGTGAACAGGCCTCCGACGCTCGACGCCCGGGGCTCGACACCCGAGCGCCGAGCCCCGAGCTTCGAGCCCCGAGCATCGGAGGCTCGTACTCGGACTGTGCCCAGCCCAGGTGGCCGGTCAGTTGCCGACCCGTAGGACCGCCCTCGGTGCGCAGCTCGCGAAGCCGCATACCGAGGGCGACCCGCGCCTGTTGGAAGTCGGTGCTCACATGCCGGGCGGTACCTCAGCGCTGAATGCTCGATACGGTGTGCCGAAGTGCCAAGCGGCGTCCCGTACCTGGCAGGCGCGAGCCACCTGCGCCGGCTCGGTGACCAGCTCCACTCCGGTCAGTTCGTCGTCGACGTCGACGTGCAGCAGCGCGATCACCCGCGAGTCGAACAGCCAGGCGTCCTCGCAAGGAAGGCCCAAACGGTCGGCGTCCGCACGCCAGAGGTACCGGATGTCCTCACCGACGGCACAGTTCCGCTCAGCGTTGTCGAGCAGATACCGACGGAGCCGACGAGCTCCGGTTCGCGCCGGACGGCCGGCGGCTGGTCGGTGCCGTGTTCCGTCTGCCCGAGGAATCCGCTTCTGCCGAGGACTCCGCCCGCGTCCCCACTGCGCCTGCGGTAAGTCCGGGCGGGCTTCGCGCGGACGAGGTCCGGGACTTCCGTCACAAGATGTGCACGGTGCTCTGCCGTTCTCCTGAGGATGCCGTGCTGACGTGCCTGCGTGACCTCGACATCCTCGACGAGCCACTGGATGCCCGCATCGGCATCGCACCCGACGTGGCGCTTCTGGTTCAGCACGGCGCCGTCATCGGGTGGAGCCTCACCGATCCGGCACGGTACTTGACGACTCCGTTCGCCGTATCCGACTCCGCCCCGCCGGCCCTTGCCACGCGTCGGCTGCTCACCGAGTGCCTGGACCTGATCACTCAGCCGGTGATCTGCGACGTGGAGGATTCCGACCCGGCCGCCCTGGCCAGGCTCCGGGGGGCCGACGACGCTCTGCGTAACCAGACCGAGGACCGCGACCGGGCTGATGCCCTTCGCACGCTCATCGCGCTGCTTGTCGAGGATTACGCGACATGACCGCGAACTGGTCGGTGGTGTTCGTGAGCAAGGTGGGC
This sequence comes from Streptomyces sp. NPDC048462, assembly GCF_043200175.1. Lineage (NCBI taxonomy): Bacteria > Bacillati > Actinomycetota > Actinomycetes > Kitasatosporales > Streptomycetaceae > Streptomyces > Streptomyces sp. NPDC048462. The sequence goes on along the minus strand of NZ_JBICXG010000010.1, from coordinate 161,750 downwards.
CCAGGGGTGGGCCGGCGGTGAGCCCGCGCGGGCTCTTGCGGCTTCCGGTCAATATGAAGGTTTCTGGCGTCGAGGGTTGCAGCCTGACCGAGGTCTGCACTATTCGTACCAGCGGAGCCGTCGGCGTCGTTGTGTGGTCAGCCGAAGTGGAGGTCCCACACAACGTGCGGCAAAGCGTCCGCAGGTTCCTCGATGCGGGGCACAGCCTTCGGACCGCTGCCGGTCATGAGTGCCGATCCGGTTTGGAGGGCCTCCAGGACCGAAATGAACATATGGGACATGCTGTCCCACCGCTTTACCCCGTTCAACCCGATGGACGGGTCCAGCTCCAGGACGGCTCCGTATTCACCGTCCGGCCGGTGATCGACGACGAGCTGGCCCCCTGTGTGGTTCATCGCAACCGGCAGCCATCGCTCGTCCGCCTCCAGACCGACGATGAATTCCTCGTCGCCCTCTTCGACGGCCCGCTCGACCTCCTCAACCATGCCCGCTAGTCCTTGCGACATGCCGGTCACCCCAAGGAGCGGAAAGTCCCGGGGGATAAAGGCGCCCGCCGCCGGGACCGGATCACGCTGTGAGCCGTCGTGCACGGACAGCCAAGTCAGCACGTCCTCGTGGATGCGGAAGCGCCCCGCAGCCAGGGCTGCGGCTCGTGTCGGATCCGCCGGCGGCATCAACTGCCGGTGGTCGCCCGGAGCATGCGCCGCCAGCCACACGTCGAAGTCCGCCAGGATGCTGCGCAGTTGCACGTTTCTTGTCCCTCAATCGGTTTCAGTGCGTGGAAGGTTGACGCCCCTGTTGCCGAACCGTGGACCTGCTCATGCCACGGTGCGACAGTGCAGCAGTATTCTCGCCGTGGTGTCCACGCGGGCTCACGGGCGGGGAAGGCGGCGCGACATGGAGGAACTGGGGGACGGCGACCCGCGACAGATCGGCGGGTACCGGTTACTGGGGCGGCTGGGGACGGGCGGCATGGGCCACGTCCACCTCGCCCGCTCGGACCGGGGCCGCACGGTCGCGGTCAAGCTGGTGCGCGAGGAGCTGGCCTCGCAAGAGGAGTTCCGGGCACGGTTCCGGCGCGAGGTGGCGGCGGCGCGGCGGGTCGGCGGACCCTGGACGGCGCCGGTGCTGGACGCCGACACCGAGAGCGCCGTTCCGTGGCTCGCCACCGGCTATGTCGCCGGTCCCAGCCTCCGGCAGGTCGTCGGACGCGACCACGGCCCCCTGCCCGAGCGCTCGGTACGCATACTGGCCGCCGGCCTCGCCCACGCCCTCCAGGACATCCACGCCGCCGGGCTCGTCCACCGCGACCTCAAGCCCGCCAACGTCCTCCTCACCATCGACGGCCCCCGCGTCATCGACTTCGGCATCGCACGCGCCCTGGACGCGGCCGCCGATGGCGGCCTCACCCGCGCCGGCACACTCCTGGGCTCCCCCGGGTTCATGGCCCCCGAACAGGTCCGCGGCGACCGGATCACGCCCGCCTGCGACATCTTCTGCCTCGGCTCGGTCCTGGTCTACGCGGCCACCGGCCGGATGCCCTTCGGCACCACCCAGACCGGAGCACACGTGCTCATGTTCCGCGTCGCGGAGGAGGAGCCCGACCTGGAGGGCATCCCGGCGACCCTCGCGAGTCTCGTACGCGACTGCATGCGGAAGGACCCCGCCGCGCGCCCCGGTCTCGCGGAGGTCCTGCGACGCACGGGCGTGCAGGACACGGTCGCCGACGGCCGCTTGCACGAGCCGTGGCTGCCCGGCCCCCTGGTGGCCCAGCTCGGCCGGCACGCGGTAAGCCTCCTGGACACGGAGAACCCGGAGCTCCTGGCGCCCCCGCCGCCTCGTGACACGCCCCCGGCAAGTCCCCCGGCCCCGGAGGCAGTCTCGGCCCCGGAGGCAACCCCGCCCGCGGAACCGGCCGCGATGCCGTCGCCCCAGCCCCCGCCCCCGCGCTCCCGCAACCGCAAGCGGAGGCGCCTCGCGCTGCTGATCGTCCCCGTGGTCGTGTCGCTGAGCGCCGGGGGCCTGATCTACACCTTGACGAGGGGAGACGACGGCCACCGCACCGGTTCTGGGGACGGCTCGGTACCAACGGCGTTCGTGGGTGCGTGGACCACCAGCATCGACAACGATCACGGCAAGGCCACCCGTAGCCTGACCATCGGTCAGGGAGACGTGGGCAACAAGGTCCTCTCGCTCGTCGCTGACGGCCCCCAGAAGGACGGCAAAGGCACCTACCACTGCGTCTTCAAAGGCGCCCTGGCGCATGCGCCGAGTTCCAACGGTCCGGTGCACATCGACCCGACGACCGCAGTCGTCGCCGAGCCGGCTTCCTACTGCAAGCCGGGCAAACCCACCACGCTCACGTTGCTGCCGAACGGCACCCTGCGCAGAGCGAAGGACGACGGCGGGGAGAGCCTGACCTACACCCGCAGCCAATCCGGCGCCCAGGCGTCAGCTGCCGAGGACTTCTGCGAGTTCGCCGTATCGGGCAAGTTCAAGTCACCTCTGGAAGCCGAGTTCCCCACTGAGCGTGAGGACGGTCATGCCGCGACCACTTTCAACAGTGGCACCAAGCAGTACAGGGTCACCGGCGTCGTCTACGACCATGACTCCTCCGGCGCCAAGGTCCGCAAGAACTACGTCTGCGCCCTGACCACCAAGGGAATCGGTATCTGGCACGTCGACAACCTGGACATCGCCAGCCACTGAGCCGTCCTCAACCTGACGGGCCCGGCGCCCTCCACATCCTCATCGCGCAGCTTGCCGTGATCTACGCGGCGTGACTGCGAACCGGTCGCCGCGGTCCGCCAGGGGGCTCAGGACGCCTTGACCGACTCGATGAACGGAGTCCAGGCGGCCGCGTGCACGACGAGCGCGGGGTCGTGGGGGCGCTTGGAGTCGCGTACGGGGACGAGGCCGGGGAGCCCGTCTGCTACCTCCAGGCAGTTGCCCCCGCTGCCGTTGCTGTAGCTGCTCTTGTGCCAGGTGACAGCGCTGAGGTCAAGGTTGGTGCTGGCCATGGCTGTACTCCTCGGCCGCCTTTTCGATCAGGGCGAGGGACGCCTCTGGCGGCAATGCGGCGGCCCTCAACCGATCGTAGGCCTTGCGGTACAGCTTCACGAGCGCCGGATCATCGATGGTCTGACCGTGGTAGGGACCCTCGGTGTAGACCAGCGGCGGCTCGCTGTCGAAGCCCATGAGGAACAGTGGCAGCTCGGTGAACGCGCGGGTCGGGCCGTTCCACGGAAGGATCTGTACAACGATGCGTCCGCGCCGCGCCAGGGCTGCGATGTGGTCCAACTGCTCGGCCATCTCCGCAGGCGCAACGATGGAATGCTGCACCACGGATTCGTGCAGCACCACCCAATATTCAGGGCGCTTGGGGTCGTCGAAGAGCTTGGCCCGTTGCAGTCGGACGTCGACCTTGGCGTTTGCTTCCTCCGACGTGTCCAGCATGTGCGTGGACCGGACGACGCTGTGGGCGTATGCCCTGGTCTGGAGTAGCCCGGGGATGAGGGTCCCGGACCACTCGTCGATGGCGGCGGCGCGTGTCTCCGCTTCCGCGATGTTGGCGAAGAATGCAGCGTGAGCCCCCTGCCTCGCCCTCCGTACATCCTCGCAACGCCGCTGGAAGAACCCGTCCGTCTTCAGCACCCGGTCCACGTGCTGTGCCAGCTCCACCGGCATGCGCCGGTGCCCGTGCTCGATCTCGCTCAGGTACGTGATGCCGAAGAAGCTGCCGTCCACCAGCCTCTCCAGGGTCAGGCCCGCTTCCTCCCGTTTGAAGCGGAGCTCGTTCCCGTAGAACTGCGGGACTCCCGCCGAGCCGTCGATTTCCTTGCGTGTGGCCACCGCTGACCGCCTTTCGCGCTGCGCTCTGTGGAGCGGAATCGCCTTCCACCGTAGAGGTCCGTACGGCAGCGTGTGAGGTGTTCGTCACAGTCAGCAACGAAGGGTGTACGGCTCCTCATGGACGAGAACATGGACGGCGCGACGCGGGACAGGCATGACTCACCCACGTACGACATCGTCGAGGACATCGACGCGCTGCGCGCCGCGCTGGCCGCGCACGGCATCACACTGCCGTCCCTCGGCGTCGATCCGCTGACGCTCGCCGGGTGGACGAAGCACCCGCCGCTGGTCGCGCTCGGCAACTGCACGGTGGTGACCGCGCGGCGGCTGTCCGAGGCGCTGCGCGCGGGGGCCGGGGGATGACGGTGATGCCGTTCACGGTGGAGCTGCTCGCCGTGCCGGAGGCCGTACCGGAGGTGCGGCGGATGCTGCGGTGGCGGTTCGGGGAGGTGGAGGTGCCCGATCTGCTGCTCTGCGTCAGTGAGTTGCTGACCAACGTGATCGTGCATGTCGGTGCGGGGGCGCCGGTCACGTTGCGCATCAGCGGTACGGGGTCCGGGCGCATCCGGGTCGAGCTGAGTGATCCCGCGCCGGGGGTGTGGCCGGCGATACGGTTCGCGGCGGGTGACGCGGAGACCGGGCGCGGGCTGTTGCTGCTGGACGCGTTCGCGCTGCGGTGGGGCGTGGAGCAGGGGCCGTACGTGAAGACGGTGTGGTGCGAGCTGCGGGCGCCCGCCGTGGGGGAGGGGCTCGTCGTCAGGCGCGGGCGTGAACGCCCATGCCTCCAGCGACGGTGAGGTCGTTGCCGGTGATGTAGCCGGCGGCGTCGGAGGCGAGGAAGGCCACGGCCTCCGCGACGTCGGAGGGGGTTCCGGCGCGGCCGAGCGGGATGTCCCGGGCCCAGGTGTCGATCATGTCCCGGGAGACGCCCAGCTTGTCGTAGGCGGGAGTCTCGATGAGGCCGGGGCTGACGGTGTTGACGCGGATGCGGCGCGGGGCGAGTTCGAGCGCGAGGGACCGCATGAGGGGCAGCAGGGCGCCCTTGGCGGCTGTCATGGCCGCCCCGAGTCCTTCGCCCGCGCCCACGGTGCAGACGACACAGGCGCCGTCGTTGAGGAGCGGGAGCGCTTTCTGCAACGTGAAGAAGTTGCCCTTCACGTTGATGTCGAGAAGGGCGTCGAAGGCGTCCTCGTCGGTCGACTCGATGGGGCCGGGGCGGGAGACGCCCGCGTTGAGAAAGAGCAGGTCGAGGGAGCCGAACCGCTCCCGTACCTGGTCCATGGCGTGGTCGATGTCCGGCAGGGACCGTGCGTCGGCCCGGACCGCCGTGATGCCTTCGGGGAGCCGGGCGTCCGCGACGCTGTCACGGCCGGTGACCATGACGCGGTAACCGCGTGAGTGGAGCAGTTCGGCGGTCGCCCGGCCGATGCCGCTGGTTCCGCCGGTGATCAGGGCTGAGGGTGCGGGCATGGCGTGTCCTTTCGCATGGGTGCGCCGATACGTACGGCCACTTCTGGCAGCGTACGACAGATTGGCAGTCACTGCCAAGCAGGGTGCGACTGCCAGGATGGCAGTGCTGGGATAGCCTGGCGGTATGGAGCAGGAAGCCAAGAAAGCGAAGGGGTCCGCGCCCGCCACGCTGTGGGCCCGGACGCGGCAGCTGGCCTCTCAGGAGATCCTGGGGACCGCTCTGCGGCTGTTCACCGCGCAGGGGTACGACGAGACGACCATCGCCCAGATCGCCCGGGAGGCCGGGGTCTCGCAGCGCACCCTGTTCCGCTACTTCGGCACCAAGGAAGAGCTGCTCGGCGGCGGGCAGGAGCGGTTCGGGCAGGTCCTGGCGGATGCCGTCGGCGGGCAGCCCGCCGAGGCCGATGTCTGGGAGGTCCTGCGCGCGGGGATCGTCGCCGTGCTCGCTCTGCACGAGAGCCGCGAACAGGCCCTGGAGCGGTTCCGCCTCCTGCACCACACGGCCTCGTTGCGCGCCGGCTGGCTGGAGAAGCGGCTGCGGTTCCAGGAGGACCTGCTGCCGCTCGTCCGGGCGCGTCCGGGCCCTGCGGCCGACGGCGCGGAAACGACGGCCCGCGCGGTGGTCGGGACGGCCTTCGCGTGCCTGGACGCCGCGTCGATGGCGTGGGTCGAGAGCGGCGGCGAGGGCGAGATCATGGACCTGTACGACGCGTGCCTGGCCGCCGTGAGGGGCTGAATCGCGACCGGTCAGTCAGTCGGTCGGTACGGGGCTGAACCGCGAGAGGCCAGTCGGTCAGTCCGTCCGGTTCCGGGTGGCGGTCCGGTGGTTCGCGGGCGGCCAGACGGTCAGCTGCGCCCCGTCACAACTGACCGTTCGCCCCGGGTACATGGCCTGGACAGCGGCCCGGTCCAGGCCGTCGATGTCGCCGCGCAGGATGACCGCGCCCGGCTGGTGGGAGACCCACACCGTGCCGACCGGCCACACCACGATGGTGTTCCCGCACCGGGTCACGTGCCGCCAGGGGTACGCCCTGCGGAGGTCCGCCAGCGCGCTGTCCCCGCGACCGTCGGCGTAGTCGCCTTCCAGGCACACGAGGGTGTGGTGGCGGCTCGCCCGGACGGTGCCGTCGGGCCACGGCCGGTCGTACGGGCGGGCGCCTAAGGCGGCGGCGTTGCGCCCGAACGGGAGATGTTCCGGAGCGCGAACGTATTCATGTGAGTCGGACACCGGGCAACCCCCAAGTCGCTTGTCACCTCGCAAGGTTGCCGAGCCCCCGAGGCTTTGCTTGAGGAAAGCTATAAGATTGCTTACGCGAATGGCAAGCCGTTTTATGGGCCCTGATTCGCGACGGCCCGGCGTCGTTCGGTGTCGCCGGGGTCGCGCATCCGTGCTTGGGGTGCAGCTCCTGGCGTGGCTCAGGAGTGGTTCTTCGGCCGACACGAGTGACGCAATATCGTGTGTTGCGCGCTTGAGGGGCATGGGAGCAATGGCTTGTTTGGGACGGTTGGTCGGTCCTGCGGTTGCGTGGATTATGGAGCCCGCGCTACGCGCTGCGCGCAGCTTCCAGGGGATGGGGACTCATGGCATTGGATGAGTGGGAACGGTTGAAGGCACAGACAGCGGAGCGGCGTTCGGCACAGATCCAAATCAATCAGCATCCCGTCGATGGCGGTACCGGTGGCCGGAAGGGGGAGGGCGATGAGCTACGCGTCAACCACGATTCGCTTGATGGGAACTCAAACTTCCTGATCGAACTGTCGGGACTCCTGTACGAGGGGCGGCCCGACGGTGACCTGTGCATGATGGCGCGCGCGCCGCGCTCACATCCGGATGTTGCGGCGAAGGTCGATCGGTTCGCACGCTTCGCGGACGACCAGTACCAGGACGTGACGTCGCTGCTCGCCGCGTTGTCCACGCGGCTAAGGGAGGCGAATGGCGCGTTCGTCGATTACGAGGGTGAGGTTGTCGGCGGCATGATGAATGCCATTCTCGAGCTGGGCCAGTACACGGCTCCGGAAGACAGGTGAGTCTTATGGCATACACCTACCAGCAGGACGTCCGATTCCTTGAGGACTGCAACGCTGCTCTCGTGGAGCGCAATGCCCTGGAGTTCAAGAGGCTGCGTGAGCTGCTGCTCGATGTTGAGCCGGGTGCGAAGCGGGCTGCCACCCAAACGCAGTGGGTGAGCGAGAACCGCGAGCCGTACGACAACCGGCTCCGCGAGGTACGTGATCTGATTACGCACCTCGCTGACGGCTACGACAAGGCCCAGAGCGCGCTCCTGCACTATGCCACGGCGCTCGAGACCGCCAAGTCCCACTACGGGGACGGTAAGTCTGCGGAGCAGACACTGGCCGGTCTCATCTCACAGGTGGCAAGTGCCGTAACACGTGAGGCGTTTGAGGCCGGTCCGATGCATCAGTGGGAAGATCTGCGGGGCACGACCGGGATCCTGGACTGGGCCGCCGAGCTCACGGTGGACATTGACGACATCAAAGATGAAGCGAACCGCGCTCACGACCAGGCCAGTGAGGCTTATGGCCGCGCAAAGAGTGCCGAAGGCACAGCCAGAGACGCGTGTGTGGCGGCACTTGACCAGGCATACAAGGCGTTACCCGACTTCCGTGGTGGAGATTTTGTTGACGCGAAGAGCCTGATCGATGCTATGCCTGCGCTCCGGTCCGAGGTTGCCGAGGCCCGCAGTGACTCCCTGACACACCTTCCTGGCAGTGGTCCCAAAGCGGAGTTCACCAAGACAGTGGGGAAGGACGATGTGTCGCCCTCCCTCTGGGACATCAGGATGCGCCTTGCCGAGCTCCCAGAGGCCACCGACGCCTACTGGTCCACACCGAGCAACGCTCAGGACCGCCGTGAGTGGATCGCGGCGAACAAGAACATCATCTCCGCGGCAGCGCGACGATCCGGCCTCCCATCCGACATGATCGCCGGCATCGCCTGGCAAGAAGTAGGCGGGCAATGGGGCTGGATGGACGATGCCAGCGACACCATCCGTGAACTGGGTGAGGACGGATGGCTGCCCGGCGTTCCGGAGCGCGTGTATCCCCGGCTCGTTGGCTCGCCGGACGAAACGTCCTTCGGCCCGATCGCCATCCAGATGAGGCGCGCGGCGGAGGTCCTCGGATACGATCCCGCAAACCTCACAGAGGGGCAACGGGACACCATCGAGGCATCGCTCCAGGATCCCGGACAGAATATTTTCATCGCCTCCGAGTATCTGGCCATGCTCAAGGAAGAAAGCAGCTTCGCCGACGTACCGGCGGACGAAATGACACGTGAACAGCACCAGGAACTCGCCGCTCGGTACAACGGAGGCCCCTACTGGCAAAGTGACGATGCACAGGCTTACGGTCGTGGCTTTGACATCAACCTGGACGAAGCGAGGAGTGCTCTGAAGTGACCGGCGCACTAAGAGGGCCGTGGGGAGTGCTCCTCGTCCTCGCGAACCTGCTCAGTTCCTACATCGCGTACGCCGCACTGATGATTCAGCCGCAAGGTGCCTGGGACAACAGCACCCTGACGGGGATCGAGACCGCGACGGCGATGCTGATCACGCTCAGCGTCGTCACCTCGCTGGTCACTCTTTTCCCCGTGCGGCGTCGGAACCTCAGCTATTGGTGGCTGGCACCTCCGCTGGTCTTTCTCGTGGCAGGTGTAGTACGTCTGCAGTACATCGAGCACACCTACCCGATGGGCCCCGGCGGCTGAGCGACAGGGGCGTGGCGCTTCGGCCCGGCACCCTCTACCGAGGCGGCAGCGGCGGCCGTCTCCGGTCCGGGACCGCGTCGTACGTCGGCGGGGTCGCCGCGAGGAGGTCCAGGGGCATCCAGAGCGTGTCGTCCAGGACCGCGTGCCCGCCCTCCGCCCAGTCCAGGAGGTATGCAGGGCCTCCACGTCGGAGGCTTGCTTACGCGAATGGCAAGCGATTTCGGGAGCCGCGACCGTCCGGGGCGGGCCCGGGGCTTCCCGGGTGCGCCCCTTCGCGTCGCGTCGTGTGGCGTCGTCAGTCGGGGGTGACATCCGTCCGGGGTTCCCGCGGGCCCCGGAACGGCAGTGTCCGGCTGAACACGAGGTTGGTGGTCGTGCTCCCGAACTCGGCCAGCGCGTCCACGATCTCCTCCAGGTGCGCCATCGAGGTGGCCGCCACCTTCAGCACGTAGCAGTCGTCCCCGGTGGTACGCAGGCACTCCAGGATCTCCGGACGCTCTCGGAGCATCCGGCGCAGCGGCTCGTGCCGGCTCCCCGGGTACTTCAACCGGACCACCGCCAGCGCCACATAGCCGGCCCGTTCCAGATCCACCTCCGCCCGGTACCCCGTGACGACCCCGGCCGTCTCCAGCCGCCGCACCCGTTCCGTCGTCGCCGAGGCGCTCAGATTCACCCGCCGCGCCAGCTCGGTGAAGGCGATCCGGCCGTCCCGCTGGAGCTCGTCCAGGATCGCCCAGTCCGTCGAGTCGAGATTCCCGGTCATCCGGTCAGATTACCGGGAGATCCACGGGTGAACCGCCCCTGAACAGGCCGGAATCCCTTCAGGTGCCGGGTGCGGCCTGGCTAGGCTCGACGGTGTGAAGATCGGCGTGAACGTCCCCAATTTCGGCCCCGGCACCGACCCCGGAGTACTGCGCGACTGGGCGCAGACCGTGGAGGGCCTGGGCTTCGACCTGCTGATGATCTCCGACCATGTGGCCATCACACCCGATGTCGCGGAGCGGTATCCGGCCCCCTTCTACGAGCCGTTCACCACCCTGTCCTGGCTTGCCGGCCTCACCACCCGGGTCCGCCTCGGCACGACGGTCCTCATCGCCCCGTACCGGCACCCCTTGCTGACCGCCCGGATGGCGGCCAATCTGGACGCGCTCAGCAGCGGCAGGTTCGTCCTCGGTGTCGGAGTGGGCTGGGCGCGGAAGGAGTTCGCCGCCCTCGGTATCCCCTTCGGCCGACGGGGCCTGCTGACCGACGAGGCCCTGCGCGATCTGCGGGAAGCCTGGTCCGACACCGCTTCCTACGGAAACCTGAACATTCCGGTGTGGGTCGGCGGCAACAGCGACGCGGGCCTGCGCCGGGCCGTTCGGTTCGGGGACGCCTGGCACCCGCTGCGCCCCACGATGCCCTGGTCGCGGGAGGCGGTGGACCGGCTGGCGTCGGCCGCGCACGAGCGGGGCGTGGCCGCGCCCGCCTTCGCCCCACGGATCGCGCTCCGGCTCACCACGTCGCCGGTCACCGGCCCCGAACGCCTCGCCGGTGAGGGCGCGATCGACCAGATCATGGACGACCTCGACGGGTTGCGGCTGCTGGGCGCCGACACGGTCGTCCTCGACCCGTACCACGGCGACCCGCGCGAGACCTGCCGCCCGCAGCCGGCCCGGCAGGCTCTCGCCACAGTGGCCGCGCACATCACCCCGACCCGCGCCACGACGGAGCAGCGATGAACACGACGACCGACGGTCACACCCTCCTCAGGCGGGCCATCGCCCTCGCGGCCGAGGCGCGCGAGAGCGGCAATCCGCCGTTCGGCTCGCTGCTGGCCGCACCGGACGGGACGGTCCTGGCGGAGGAGCGCAACACGACGCTCACCGACCGGGACATCACCGCCCACCCGGAACTGAAGCTCGCGCGCTGGGCGGCACGTGAGCTGGACGCGGCCACGGCGGCGACCACCACGATGTATACGAGCTGCGAGCCCTGCACGATGTGCGAAGCGGTCATCCGGCAGGCGGGGCTGCGCCGGGTGGTGTTCGCCCTGTCCGGTGAACAGCTCCTGGACATCCGGCCGGGCAGCGGGCGCCCGCCCGTGCCGCAGGACGGGCCGGTGCTGCCGGCGGAGGCGCGGGCGGTGGTCGAGGGCTACTACCGCTGACCGGTGCGTGTCCGGCCGCCGGGGGCACGGCGGCCGGCGCTTGAGGCACTTGCCCGCCCCGGGACCATCCGCGAGGGACCATCCGCGATACGTGCCGCACTGCTTCGGCTCGGCGCTTCCTACCGCGGCGGCAACGCCGGCCGCCTCAGGTCCGGGACCGCGTCGTACGTCGGCGGTGTCGCGGGCGGGGTCGCGGCCAGGAGGTCCAGGGCCATCCAGACCGCGTCGTCCAGGACGGCGTGCCGGCCCTCCGCCCAGTCCAGGGGGGTGCGCAGGGCCTCCACGTCGGGGGAGACGCCGTGGTTCTCCACCGACCAGCCGTAGGCGTCGAACCACGCGGCGTTCATCGGGACCGTGATCACCGTGCCGTCGCCGAGGCGGTGGCGGCCGGTCATGCCGACGACGCCGCCCCAGGTGCGCTGGCCGACCACCGGGCCCAGCTTGAGCAGGCGGAACGCGGCGGTGATCATGTCGCCGTCGGAGGACGTCGCCTCGTCGGCCAGGGCGACCACCGGGCCCCGGGGGGCGTTGGAGGCGTAGCTGACGGGCTGGGCGTCACGGGTGAGGTCCCAGCCGAGGATCGTGCGGGTGAGCTTCTCGATGACGAGTTCGCTGATGTTGCCGCCCGCGTTGCCGCGCACGTCCACGATCAGGGCCTGGCGGGAGACCTCCAGGCGCAGGTCGCGGTTGAACTGGGCCCAGCCCGAGCCGCCCAGGTCGGGGATGTGCAGGTAGCCGCAGCGGCCGTCGCTCAACTCCCTTACGACCTGGCGGCGTTTGGCCACCCAGTCCTGGTAGCGCAGCGGGCGCTCGTCGACCAGCGGGACGATCGCGACGCGGCGGGAGCGGCCCGCGCCCCCGGCCGGGCTGAAGGTCAGCTCGACCGTGGTGCCGCCCGCCGCGGAGAGCAGCGGGTAGGGGCCGGTGACCGGGTCGACGGGGCGGCCGTCCACGTGGGTGAGGACCGCGCCCTCCCTGATGCCCGTACCGGCGAGCGGGGAGCGGGCCTTGGAGTCCGAGGAGTCGCCGGGCAGGATGCGCTGGACGGTCCAGTCGCCTTCCCGGCAGGCCAGGTTGGCACCGAGGAGGCCCATCGCGCGTTGGTAGTGCGGCGGGCCCTCGTTGCGGCGGGCGGGGGCGACGTAGGCGTGCGAGGTGCCCAGTTCGCCCAGGACCTCGCGCAGCAGATCGGCGAACTCGTCCGGCGTGGCCACCCGTTCGACCAGCGGGCGGTACTGGTCCAGGATCGCTTCCCAGTCGATGCCGCACATGTCCGGCTCCCAGAAGTAGGAGCGGATGATGCGGCCCGCCTCGGCGTAGGCGCCCCGCCACTCCGCCGCCGGGTCGACGTCGTGCAGGATGCGCCGCAGGTCCAGGTAGACCGTGGAGTTGTTGTCGCCCGGCTCGGTCGAGGGGACGGCGCGCAGTTCCCCGTCGTCCATCACGACCAGCCGGGAGGCGTCACCGCTGACGGCGAACCAGTCGAGGTGGCCGACGAGTTCGGTCTTCCTCGCCTTGGCGATGCTGAAGTGCTCCAGGGTCGGCCGGCCCGACATGTCCGCCGGGTTGGCGAAGGTCTCCCCGAGCGCGCCGGAGATCGGCCAGCGCAGCCAGACCAGGCCGCCGCCACTGACCGGGCAGAGCGCCGAGTACTTGGAGGCGGCGACCGGGAACGGCGTGACCCGGCTCTCCAGGCCCTCGAACTCCACGGTGACCGTGGACCCCTCGGCCGCGCCCGCCTCGTCGGAGTCCAGCGGGTCGAGGCCGCCCGCGGCCGGGCGGCCGTCGGGGGAGAGCGCGAAGGGGGAGGGCGTCGCGGAGGAGAGCGGGACCAGGTAGGGGCGGCAGCCGAGCGGGAAGGACAGGTCGCCGGTGTGCACGTCGTACACCGGGTCGAAGCCGCGCCAGGACAGGAACGCGAGGTAGCGGCCGTCGAGGGTGAAGACGGGGTTCTCGTCCTCGAAGCGGCCGTTGGTGACATCGACGATCACGGGCGATCCGGCGCCCGTGATCCGGGCGAGCTTGATCTGGCGCAGCGAGCGGCCGATGCCGGGGTGCGACCAGGTCAGCCAGGCCCCGTCCGGGGAGAACGCCAGATCGCGGACCGGTCCGTTGACCGAGCGGATCAGTTCGACCGGTTCGCCGTCGGTGTCCTCCTCGACGTCCAGGAGGAGGAGGCGCCCGTCGTGCGAGGCCATCGCGAGGATCTCGCCGTCCGGGTCGGCGATCAGCTCCTGGACCCGGCCCACCCGGCCGGAGGCGAGCCGGCGCGGGGCGCGGTCGCCGCTGGCGCGCGGCAGGTAGGCGATCTCGATCGCGTCCTCGCCCTCCGCGTCCGTCACGTACACCACCTGGCCGCCGCTGCCGAGCATCTCCGGGAGCCGGACCCGGACGCCGGGGGTGTCCGCGATGGTGCGGGCGGGGCCGTCGCGGTGGGTGAGCCAGTACAGGCTGCCGCGCACCGATACGGCGCTGGCCCGGCCCGTCTCGTCCACGGAGAGCGAGTCGACGTGGCTGGAGGCGGGCACCTGGTAGCTGCGCCGGCCGGCCCGGGGGCCGCCGAGCCGTACCTCCAGTCTGCGCGGCACCGCGTCGGGCGACTCCAGGTCGTCGGCCAGCCACAGCTCGCCCGCGCACTGGTAGACGACCCGGTGCCCGTCGCTGGAGGCGTGCCGGGCGTAGAAGGCGTCGTGGTCGCTGTGGCGGCGCAGGTCCGTGCCGTCGGGCAGGCAGGAGTAGAGGTTGCCGACGCCCTCGTGGTCGGAGAGGAAGGCGATCCGGCCGGCCACGAACATCGGTGAGCCCAGGTGCCCGCCGATGTCCGGGAGCAGCCGCTCGCCGTGCAGCCACAGGCGCCCCGTCGCCCCGCCCCGGTAGCGCTTCCAGGCGGCGGGCTCGTGCGGTGGGGTGCCGGAGAGCAGCAGGGTGCGGCGCTCCCCGCCGATGTCCGCGACGGCGATGTCGGAGACCGGCCCCCAGGGCAGCCTGCCCCCGGGGCTGCCGTCCGTGGGCACGCTGTATGCCCAGGAGAAGTACGAGAACGGCTGCCCGTGCGAGGAGACGGCGAGGATCTGCGCGGCGTCCCCGGCGTCCGGGGTCCAGCCGCAGACGCGGGCGTCCGTCGACCCCCAGTGGGTGAGCCGGCGGGCCGGGCCGCCGGTGACCGGGGCGAGGTGGATCTCCGGGTCGAGGCTGCGCCAGGTCGTGTACGCGATCCGGGTCCCGTCGGGGGAGAAGCGCGGATGGCTGACTCTGGTGCGGTCGACCGTCACCCGCCAGGCGCGTCCGGGGCGCTCGCCCTCCGGGGCGAGGGGAGCGACCCAGAGATCGTCCTCCGCCGCGAAGCAGAGGAGATTCTCGTGAAGGTGCGGGAACCGGAGATACGAGACGTCGTCACTCACCCCCCAATGCTTTCCGCGTGAGCGGGCCGCGGCAACTTGTGGTGCGGAACACAAGCGAAACGATTTCGTTTCGCTCGGTGCCCGGGGTACCGTCGAGGTGTACGAAACAGTTTCGTTCGATTGACTCACGTTCGATCGAGTGACGTACACCTCGCACGAGCTCGGGAACGGGGGTTGGCACATGGCACGCACACGGCTCACGCCCGAACGCGAGAGCGAGCTGTACGCGGCTGTGCTCGACCTGCTCCGCGAGGTCGGCTACGACGCCCTGACCATGGACGCCGTCGCCGCGCGCACCCGTTCCAGCAAGGCCACCCTCTACCGCCAGTGGGGGAGCAAGCCCGAGCTCGTCGTCACGGCTCTGCGGCACAACAAGCCCGTTTCCCTCGGCGAAGTCGACACCGGCTCGCTGCGCGGTGACTTCTACGCCGTCCTGAGCCGTACCGATGACTGCCAGATGGAGAAGGACGCCGCGCTGATGCGGGGTCTGAGCCATGCCGTCCACGACAACCCCGATCTCCTCCAGGCCCTGCGCGCACTGCTGGTCGAGCCGGAGCTCTCCGGTCTCGAAGTGCTGCTGAACCGAGCCCTGGACCGGGGTGAGCTGCGTCCGGACAACCCGGCGCTGAAGTACGTACCGCACATGCTGATCGGCGCTTTCACCGCTCGGCAACTGATCGAGGACCGCGCTGTGGACCACGCCTTCCTCACCGACTACGTCGATTCCGTGATTCTCCCCGCTCTCGGAGTCTGACAGCCGTCCCCACGGCACCCGCACGGCCCTCTCCCCAAGCCCCACCTGACACGCCGCTCTCGTCGTCGGGCTGGTTCCTCACGCCTTATTCCACTCAACGACCTGACCGGGAGTACGCCCCCGTGGCCACATTCCTCTACAAACTCGGACGGCTCGCCTTCCGGCGCCGCCGCTATGTCGCCCTGATCTGGGTGGCACTGCTGGCGCTCGCCGGATTCGGCGCGGCCTCCGCGTCCACCGCCACCTCCAGCTCCTTCTCGATCCCGGGCACGGAGGCCCAGAAGGCCTTCGACCTGCTGGAACAGCGATTCCCCGCGGCCAGCGCCGACGGCGCGACCGCGCGCATCGTCTTCAAGGCCCCCGAGAACGAGAAGATGACGGACCCGGCCAACAAGGCCGACGTCAAGAAGATCACCGCGCAGCTGAAGTCCGGCTCGGACCAGGTGGCCTCGGTCGTCGACCCGTACACCGGGGACGCCGTCTCCAAGAACGGCTCGACCGCCTACGTCTCGGTGACGTACAAGGTCAACTCGATGGAGCTGACCGACGACACCAGGGACGCCCTGGAGGACGCGGGCGAGGCGGCGCAGAAGACCGGGATGACCGTGGAGATCGGCGGTGACGCGCTCCAGGTGATGCCGGAGACCGGGGCCACCGAGGTCATCGGTATCGCGCTGGCCGCGGTGGTGCTCGTCATCACCTTCGGCTCGCTCATCGCGGCGGGGCTGCCACTGCTCACCGCGCTGATCGGTGTCGGCATCGGCGTCTCGACGATCACCGCGCTGGCCAACGTGCTGGACCTCGGCTCCACCACCTCGACCCTCGCGATGATGATCGGCCTCGCGGTCGGCATCGACTACGCGCTGTTCATCGTCTCCCGCTACCGCGCCGAACTGGCCGAGGGCCGGGAACGCGAGGAAGCCGCCGGACGGGCGGTCGGCACGGCCGGTTCCGCGGTCGTCTTCGCCGGGCTCACCGTGGTCATCGCCCTGGTCGGCCTGGCCGTCGTCAACATCCCGATGCTGTCGAAGATGGGCTTCGCCGCGGCCGGCACGGTCGCCATCGCCGTCCTCATCGCGCTCACCCTCGTCCCGGCGATGATGGGCTTCGCGGGCAAGCGGGTCATGGGGCGCAAGGCGCGCAAGGCCGCCGAGGCCGAGAACAGGCCCGAGGCCAAGCCGAACATGGGCACCCGCTGGGCACGGTTCGTGCTGCGCAAGCCCGTGTGGGTGCTGCTCGTCGGCGTCCTCGGCCTGGGCGCTATCGCGATCCCGGCCGCCTCGCTGGAGATGGGCCTGCCCGACGACGGCTCCCAGCCCACCAGCACCACCCAGCGCCGCGCCTACGACCTGCTCTCCGACGGCTTCGGCCCCGGCTTCAACGGGCCGCTGATGGTCGTCGTCGACACCGAGAACAGCTCGGACGGCAAGGCCGCCGCCAAGCGGGTCGGTGACGAGATCTCCGACATGAAGGGTGTCGTCGCCGTCACCCCGGCCAACTTCAACAAGGCCGGCGACGCGGCGATGATCACTGTCGTCCCGAAGGACCGCCCCAGCTCGGTCGAGACCGAGAACGTGGTCCACGCGATCCGCGACGCGGGCACGCAGATCAAGTCCGAGACCGGGGCCCAGGTCCTGGTCACCGGCGCCACCGCGATGAACATCGACTTCTCGCAGAAGATGAACGACGCGCTGCTGCCGTACCTGGCACTCGTCGTCGGCCTCGCCTTCCTGCTGCTGATGGTGGTCTTCCGGTCGGTCCTGGTACCGCTGAAGGCGGCGCTCGGCTTCCTGCTCTCGGTCGTCGCGGCCCTGGGCGCGGTCGTCGCGGTCTTCCAGTGGGGCTGGCTCGGCTCGCTCTTCGGGGTCGAGCAGACCGGTCCGATCATGTCGATGATGCCGATCTTCATGGTGGGTGTCGTCTTCGGTCTCGCGATGGACTACGAGGTCTTCCTCGTGACCCGGATGCGGGAGGCGTACGTCCACGGCGAGAAGCCCGGCCAGGCGATCGTCACCGGCTTCAAGCACGGTGCCCGGGTGGTCACGGCCGCGGCCGTGATCATGATGGCCGTCTTCTCCGGATTCATCGGCTCCAGCGAGCAGATGATCAAGATGATCGGCTTCTCCCTGGCCATCGCCGTCTTCTTCGACGCGTTCGTCGTCCGGATGGCCATCGTGCCCGCGGTCCTCGCCCTGCTCGGCAAGCGGGCCTGGTGGCTGCCGCGCTGGCTGGACCGCGTGCTGCCCAACGTCGACGTGGAGGGTGAGGGGCTGCGCAAGGAGCTCGGCGCCTCCGCCGACGACGGCGCCGGTCCCGACCACGGCGGTGAGCGCGAGCTGACCCGCGTCTGAGCCTCTCCTGGAGAGCCGCTGACCTCCGGAGCCGCGTCTGAGCGGAGCGCGGCCCCGGAAGCGCCGGTTACCTGTGGGGACGGGGGACCGGAGCGACGAGAGCCCCCGTGCACCTGGTGTGCACGGGGGCTCTCGGCATGCCACGGGTCGGGCGGGGGCGTCGTGGGACGCCCCTTCCCGCCGGGCTTTCGGCGGGTCCGGGGGCGCCGGTGCGGCCGGGACGGCGCCGAGTACGGTACGTCGCGTGAGCACGTACTCCGTGGCCTCGACGAACTTCAGGCGGTTCTGGTTCGGGCAGACGCTCTCCCAGTTCGGGACGCGCGTCGGCACGCTCGCACTGTCCGTCACGGCTGTCGAGCTCCTGCACGCCGGCAGCCGGGAGGTGGGCGTGCTCGGCGCCGCGTCCACCGTCTGCTACCTCCTGATCGGCCTGCCCGCGGGCGTGTGGGTGGACCGGATGTTCAAGCGCCGGACGATGATGTGGGCCGCGCTCGCCCGCGCCCTGGCCGTACTCGTCATCCCCGTCCTGTGGTTCACGGGCGACCTGGGGATGGGGGCGCTGTACGCGGTCGCGCTGGTCGTCGGCGTGGTCACGGTCTTCTTCGACGTCGGCTACCAGTCCTACGTCCCCGTCCTCGTACCCGAGCAGGACATCGCCCCGGCCAACGCGCGCCTGGAATCGACGGCCCAGGTGTCCACCCTGGCCGGCCCCGCGCTGGCGGGGCTGCTCATGCGGGTCGTGAGCGCGCCCGTCGTCCTGCTCGTGGACGCCTTCGCCTACCTCGCCGGCTACCTGTGCCTGGCGGTGACCGAGGACGGCGAGCAGAGGTCCGACCTGGCTCCCCGGACCAGGGGGCGGCTGGGGGCGGACATCGCGGAAGGGCTGCGCTTCGTCCGGGACCAGCCGGTGATCCGGCGGCTCGCGGTCTCCATGGGTGTGTCCAACCTCTTCGCCACGATGGTGGCCACCCTGGTCCCCGTCCTGGTCATGCGCACGATCGGCTTCGACGCGTTCATGCTCGGGCTGATCATGAGCTGCGGCGCCGTCGGCGGAGTGCTGGGAGCGGTGCTCGCCCCCCGGGCCCGGCGGCGGTTCGGGCCCGGCGCGATCATGTCGGCGGGCCTGCTCACCGCCGCGTTCTTCACCTCGGCCAGCCCCCTCGCGGCCCTGGCCGGCGAATCCGACAGGGTCCTGGCCGGAGCCGTCCTGCTGGTCGGGGAGTTCGGGCTCACGGTCGGGGCGCTGCTCTACAACGTGACCCAGGTCAGCCTGCGGCAGCAGCTCTGCCCCAGGAACCTGCTCGGCCGGATGAACGCCTCCATCCGCTTCGTCGTGTGGGGCAGCATGCCGCTCGCGGCGCTCGCGGCGGGCTGGCTGGGCACGGCGATCGGCGTCGTCCCCACGCTGTGGATCGGTGTGGCCGGAGGCGTCGCCACCGTCCTGCCCATCCTCACGATCGACAGGGTCGTCGCGGCCGCCGGGGAGCGCCCCGGCGGCGTGGTGGTTCCGTGAGCGCTTGAGCCCGCTCCCGGCGCGGGTCAGGCGGGGGCGGCCTCGGGCCTGGCCCCGGGGGCCTCGGCGGCCCTGGCCTCGGTGTGGGTGCGCCGCAGGAAGCGGATCAGGGGGGCGCTGTCGAACTGGACCACCTCGACGCCGGTTGCCGAATGGAGCTCGACGACCAGCTGGGCCCGGCCGCACGGCCAGACCCGGTAGCTGTCGTGCTCGACCGGGGAGCGCAGCCCGCGCTCCAGCAGTTCGCGCTCGACGGCCCACTCCGTGCCGCCGGCGAAGGCGACCCGGATCGTATGCGGATCGTCGGCGGTGTCGTAACGCAGCTCGACCGGGACCACGGGCAGGTCGCGGGCGTCGGTGACGAGCCGGGCTCGGGCATGTTCTTTGATCACGGGGGACATGGGCCGGCTCCTCCTGTGCATACGCCTTTTTTGTACGTCTTCGTCCTCCAATGTCCCATATTTTACGAAAAGAGCACTGTGAGAACCCTGGGCAGTTGTGACGGCAACGCTCTTGCGAACGGTTCGCAACAGCGCTCTATTATTGAGAGGTTCATGACCCCGCGCAGCAACGCAGTAACGCAGGAAGCGGAGCCTCCCCCATGCATGTACCCGACGGATTCATCAACGCCCCCGTCTCCGCCGTAGCCGGAGTCGTGGCCGCCGGTGCCGTGGCCGTCAGCCTGAAGGGGGCCCGCCGGGAGCTGGACGAGAAGACCGCGCCGCTGGCCGGGCTGGTCGCCGCGTTCATCTTCGCCGTGCAGATGCTGAACTTCCCGGTGGCCGCCGGTACCAGCGGCCACCTGCTGGGCGGGGCGCTGGCCGCCATCCTGGTCGGGCCGTACACCGGAATCCTCTGTATCTCCGTCGTCCTGCTGATGCAGGGCATCCTGTTCGCCGACGGCGGGCTCACCGCGCTCGGCGTGAACATCCTCGACATGGGCATCGTTACCACCGTCGTCGCCTACGCCCTCTTCCGCGGCCTGACCGGCCTGCTGCCGCGCACCCGCCGCTCCATGACCGCCGCCTCCTTCGTCGCCGCGCTCGTCTCCGTACCGGCCGCGGCCTGCGCCTTCACGCTGATGTACTGGATCGGCGGCACCACCGACATCCCGATCGGCAAGGTCTTCACCGCGATGGTCGGCGTCCACGTCCTGATCGGCATCGGCGAGGCCGTGATCACCGCGCTGACCGTCGGCGCCGTCATCGCCGTACGCCCCGACCTCGTCCACGGCGCCCGCGGACTCACCGCCCCGCTCAAGCTCCGCGTCGACGGCGAACTCGTCGACGCACCCGCCCGCGAGCCCGTCGCCGCCGCGCCCGCCGCCCGCTCCAACCGGGGCCTGTGGGCCACCGGCCTGGTCACCGCGCTGGTCCTGGCCGGCTTCGTCTCCTTCTACGCCTCCGCCAACCCCGACGGCCTGGAGAAGGTCGCCACCGACAAGGGCATCGACAAGAAGGCCGAGGACCACGCCTCGAAGGACTCCCCGCTCGCGGACTACGGCGTCAAGGACATCTCCGACGCCCGGATCTCCGGCGGACTGGCCGGAGTGATCGGCGTCGGCGCCACCCTCGTCGTCGGCAGCGGCGCGTTCTACGTCGTCACCCGCCGCCGTCGCAAGGGCGACGAGCCCGAGGTCGTCACGAGCACGGACGCGAAGGTCTGATGGGCGCGGGGCACGCCCACAAGCTCTACCGGCACGGGCACTCGCCGGTCCACGACCTGCCGCCGCACTGCAAGCTGGCCGCAGTCTTCTGCTTCGTCGTGGTCGTCGTCACCACCCCGCGCGAGGCGGTGTGGGCCTTCGGGCTGTACGCGCTGCTCATCGCGGGCGTCACGGTGCTGGCCCGCGTACCGGCCGGCTTCCTCCTCAAGCGGCTGCTGATCGAGGTGCCGTTCGTCGCGTTCGCGGTGCTCATGCCGTTCGTGGTGCCCGGCGAGCAGACCCACGTGCTCGGCCTCTCCGTCAGCGTCCCCGGCCTCTGGGGCGCCTGGAACGTGCTCGCCAAGGGCACCCTCGGCGTCGCCGCCTCCGTACTCCTCGCCTCCACCACCGAACTGCGCTCGCTGCTCCTCGGCCTGCAACGCCTCAGGCTGCCGCCGCTGCTCGTCCAGATCGCCTCCTTCATGATCCGGTACGGCGATGTGATCACCGACGAGATGCGCCGGATGTCCATCGCCCGCCGCTCGCGCGGCTTCGAGGCGCGCGGGGTGCGGCAGTGGGGCGTGCTGGCCAAATCGGCGGGCGCGCTGTTCATCCGGTCCTACGAGCGCGGGGAGCGCGTCCACCTCGCGATGGTCAGCCGCGGCTACACCGGCACCATGCCGGTCATCGACGAGGTGACCGCCTCGCGCACCCAGTGGGCGTACGCCTCGGCACTCCCCCTGCTCGCCCTCGTCGTGTGTCTGCTGGGATGGACCGTATGAGCCAAACCCCCGCCGCCCCGTCGCCGCCCCCCTCCCTGGAGGTCAGCGGCCTCGCCTACGCCTACCCGGACGGCCACCAGGCGCTCTTCGGCGTCGACCTGACCGTCGCCCGTGGCGAGCGCGTCGCCCTGCTCGGCCCGAACGGCGCCGGCAAGACCACCCTCGTCCTGCACCTCAACGGCATCCTCGACGCGGGCGCCGGCAGTGTCCGGGTCGCCGGGCTGCCGGTCGAGAAGCGCAACCTGGCCGAGATCCGGCGCCGCGTCGGCATCGTCTTCCAGGACCCCGACGACCAGCTCTTCATGCCCACCGTCCGCGAGGACGTCGCCTTCGGACCCGCGTCCGGCGGACTGCGCGGCGCCGAACTGGAGGAGCGGGTCACCGACGCGCTCAAGCAGGTCGGCATGGAGGAGTTCCTCAACCGGCCGCCGCACCACCTCTCCTTCGGTCAGCGCCGCCGCGTCGCCGTCGCCACGGTCCTCGCGATGCGGCCGGAGATCCTCGTCCTGGACGAGCCCTCCTCCAACCTGGACCCGGCCTCCCGCCGCGAACTGGCCGACATCCTGCGCTCCTTGGACGTGACCGTGCTGATGGTCACGCACGATCTGCCGTACGCCCTGGAGCTGTGCGGCCGGGCCGTCATCCTCAGCGAGGGCGTCATCGCCGCCGACGACCGCACCCAGGACCTCCTCTGCGACGAGGAACTGATGCGCGCGCACCGGCTGGAGCTCCCCTTCGGGTTCGACCCGCGCTCCGTGACGGTGAACATCGGGTAACCCGCCCCTCCTGCGACCTGCGACGCAATGCACCATGGGGGGATGAGCGGGAGCGCGGGAACAGGCGTGGACGTACGGGGCGCCGTGGTGCCCGGATTCGAACCGGTCCGGGATGCTTTCATCCGTAACTTCGAACAGCGCGGCGACCGCGGGGCAGCGGTCACCGTCTACCGGCACGGGTACAAGGTCGTCGACCTGTGGGCCGGGACCAGGGATGTCGACGGCGCCGAACCGTGGGCCGTGGACACCGTGCAGGTCGTCCGGTCGGCGGGCAAGGGCATCGCCGCCGCCGTCCCGCTGCTGCTGCACCAGCGCGGCCAGATCGATCTGCACGCCCCCGTCGGCACCTACTGGCCGGAGTTCAAGGCCAACGGCAAGGAGCGCGTACTCGTGCGCGACCTCCTCGCCCACCGGGCCGGCATCCCCGCCCTGGACCGGCCGCTGAGCCCCGAGGAGGCGGCCGACGGGGTGAGCGGGCCGCTCGCGGTCGCCGCCCAGCGCCCCCAGTGGGAGCCCGGCACCGAGCACGGCTACCACGCGCAGACCTACAGCTGGCTCGTCGGCGAACTGGTGCGACGCGTCACCGGGCGCACCGTGGGCCGCTGGGTCGCCGAGGAGATCGCCCGCCCGCTCGGTCTGGACTTCTGGTTCGGCCTCCCCGCGGACGAGGCCCACCGGGTCGGCCGGATCGGCCCCGTCGAGGCACCCGCGGGCGAGGGCACGGGCGCGCTGCGGATGCGCCCCAAGCGCTCGGTCGTCGACGCCTATCGTGACCCGGACTCGCTGACCCGCCGGGCGTTCGGCGCCATCGACCCGTTCCCCGACGAGAACGAGCCCGGCTACCGGGCCGCCGAACTCCCCGCCTCCAACGGCATCGCCACCGCCCGGGGCCTGGCCCGCTGCTACGCCGCGATGATCGGCCCGGTCGACGGCCACCGGCTGTTCGCCCCCGCCACGCTGACCCTGGCCCGCACCGAGGAGTCCGCCGGCCCGGACCGGGTGCTGGTCGTCAACACCCGTTTCGGGCTCGGCTACATGCTGCACGGACCGGCCTCCCCGCTGCTTGCCCCGGGCTCCTTCGGCCACCCGGGCCGGGGCGGTTCGCTCGGCTTCGCGGACCCCGAATCGGGCATCGCGCTGGGCTATGTGACGAACGGTCTGCAGAAAGGAGTCACCGCCGACCCCCGTGCCCAGGCCCTGGTCCGGGCAGTACGGTCGGCGCTATGACTTCTGCCACGCTCACGCGATTCGACGGATACGGCGTCCTCATCACCGGTGCGGGCCAGGGCATCGGCGCCGCCACGGCCCGCCGCCTCGCGGCCGAGGGCGCCCGGGTCCTGGTCACCGACCTCGACCCGGAGCGGGCCGCGCGGGTGGCCGCGGACATCGTCGCGGTGGGCGGCCGGGCCGAGTCGCTGGCCTGCGACGTGACGGACCGGGCGGCGGTCGAGGCGGCGGTGGCGCACGCGGTCGCGGAGTTCGGCGCGCTCGACGTGCTGGTGAACAACGCCTACTCGTGCGCCCCCGACCAGGCGCTGTTCGAGGACGAGCCGGACGACGTCTGGGAGCGGGACCTCGACGTCACCCTCAGCGGCGCCTACCGGTGCGCGCGGGCCGCGATGGCGCACCTCGCGGCGTCCGGCCGGGGCGCGATAGTCAGCATCGGCTCGGTCAACGGGGTCCAGGACTTCGGCAACCACGCCTACAGCGCCGCCAAGGCGGGCCTGACGAGCCTCACCCGGACCCTCGCCGGCCACGCAGGACCGCGCGGGGTGCGGGTCAACCTCGTCACGCCCGGCACGATCCGCACCGACGCCTGGTCCGGCCGCGAGGACGAGCTGGCCCGGGTCAGCGGCCTCTACCCGCTCGGCCGGGTCGGTGAGCCCGAGGACATCGCCGCCGCGGTCGCCTTCCTCGCCTCCCGCGACGCCGCGTGGGTCACGGGCACGACGCTGTGCGTGGACGGCGGGCTGACCGCGGTGAACACGGGCTTCCGGCAGGCCCTCGCGAAGGACTGAGGCCCCGCCCCGGTTCAGCGGTCGGTCGCGGCGTCGTACACGCCCACGATCCGTTCCAGGAAGGCCGCCACGACGGCCTGTTCGTCCGGCGAGAGCTCCGCGGCGGCCTCGCTGACGCCCTCGATGACCGGCGCCACATGCTCGTACGCCGTGGCGCCCCAGTGCTCGGCCGGGGTCACGATCACCTTGCGGCGGTCGGTGGGGTGCGGCTCACGGGTGGCGTGGCCGCCCGCGACGAGCCGGTCGATCACCAGGGTGGTCGCCGCCGTCGAGGCGTCCAGCCTGCGGGCGAGATCGGTGGGCGTCGTCGGCCCGACGTTGACGAGATGGTCCATCACGGCCAGACCCGCCGGGTCCACCCGCAGCCGCCGCCCCAGATAACGCTCGAACCGCTGCTGCCGGAGCGTCAGGTTCCGAAGCTGCTCGCGGATGGCGCCACCGCTCGTCGCGGGTTCGGTGGCAGGCCGTTTGACATCCATGCGGCTCAGGATACTCTCGATATTGCTAAGAATATTGGTAGTCAATGATCTGAGGTAAAATGAGCGCGACGGAGCCGATCGCCGCACCGGGTGCCGCCCCAGCCGCGGCGGAGCCCTACCGCTGGCGCTGGCTGATCCTGGCCGTGATGCTCGTCGCGGAGATCATGGACCTGCTGGACGCGTCCATCGTCAACGTGGCGGGACCCGAGCTGGAGAAGTCGCTCGGGGCGGGTCCGGTCGGCCTCCAGTGGGTGATCGGCGGCTACGCGCTCACCCTGGGCGCCGGGCTGATCCTCGGCGGCAGGCTGGGCGACCGCTACGGGCGCCGCCCGATGTTCCTGCTGGGCCTCGCCGCCTTCACCCTCACCTCGCTGCTCTGCGCGTGCGCGCCGAGCAGCGAATCGCTGATCGTCTTCCGGCTGCTCCAGGGCACTGCGGGCGCGATGCTCCTGCCGCAGGGCCTCGGACTGCTGCGGGAGAACTTCTCCGGTGCCGAACTCACCAAGGTCTTCGGCATCTTCGGCCCCGTGCTGGGCCTCGGAGGCATCGTCGGCCCGGTCCTGGGCGGCGGACTGATCCAGGGCGACTTCCTGGGCCTGGGCTGGCGGCTGGTCTTCCTGGTCAACCTGCCCATCGGCATCGTGGCCCTGATCGTCGCCGCGAAGGCCGTACCGAAGAAGCCGGGCGACCGCACGGTGATCGTCGACGGCGTGGGGGCGGCGCTGGTGGCCCTGTCCTGCGCGCTGCTGGTCCTGCCGCTGAACCAGGGCCAGGAGTCCGGCTGGCCGCTGTGGACCTGGCTGTGCTTGGCCGCGTCCGCCCTCGGCTTCGCCGCCTTCGCGCTCCAGCAGCGCCGTACCGCGGCACGGGGGCGGCAGCCGCTGGTGACGCCCGCGCTGCTGCGCAAGCCCGCGTTCACCGTGGGGCTCGGCGGGATCGCGCTGTTCTTCGGCGGACTCGTCGGCAGTCAGCTCGTGCTGACCCTCTACCTCCAGATCGGGCAGCACTTCACCGCGGGCGAGGCCGGTCTCGGCAATCTTCCGCTCGCCGTGGGCACCGCGATCGGCGGCGCGGTCAGCGGCGCGTTCCTCGCCGAGCGGATCGGCCGGATGGTCCTCCAGATCGGCCCGCTGGTGCAGCTCGCGGGCGCCGGACTGCTCTGGTACGAGCTCGGCGCGACCGGCTCGTTCTCCGTCTGGGACATCGCGCCCGGCGTGGCCGTCTCCGGTATCGGCGCGGGCATGGTGATCGCCGCGCTGTTCAGCTTCATCCTCGCCGCAGTGGACGACAGCGAGATCGGCTCGGCCTCCGGGGTGCTCACGGCGGTGCAGTCCATCGGCGGCTCGATCGGGGTGGCCGTCTTCGGCTCGGTGTTCTTCGACCGGGCCACGGCCGGTGAGTTCACCGCCGGATACCGCCACGCGCTGATCGCCCAGGCCTGTCTGCTGGTGGCCTTCCTGGGCATCACCCTGCTGCTGCCGAAGAAGGCCCGGCCGGAGGGCGACGAGTTCGCGGACGCGGACGAGAGGGCCACGGTGTGACGGGGGACGGCGGGGCCTGACGCACACGGCACCGGCTCTCCCGGGGGCAGTCCCGGGAGGGCCGGTGCGCGGGGGTACCCGTCCCCTCAGGCGGGTACCCGCAGGCGCCGCTCGCGCCGGACCTCCGTCTCGTCCCGGGAGGCTCCGCGGGAGGAGAACAGCCGGTCGGCGGCCAGCGGGCCCGGTCCGGAGAAGACGATCAGCAGCAGGGTCCAGCAGAAGAAGACCGCGGCCTCGCCGCCGTTCTCCATCGGGAGCAGGCCCCGCTGCTGGTGCACGTCGAAGTACGCGAACGCCATGGAGCCGGAGCCCACCAGAGCGGCCGTCCTCGTACCGAGGCCGAGGAGCACCAGGGCGCCCCCGGCCAGCTGGATGACAGCCGCGTACCAGCCCGGCCAGGTGCCCGCAGGCACCTGCGCACCGCCCAGGAGCCCGAACAGCGAGGCGATCCCGTGGCAGGTGAACAGCAACCCGATGACGATGCGGAACAGGCTGAGCGCGTAGGGCTGTGCCCGCCCCAGGTTATTGATCATCATGAGGGCCGTTCTCCTGTCAGCTGTAGACGCCGAACTCGTAGAGCGAGTAGCCGTAGCCGGAGCCACGCGCCGTACCGTTGATCCGCACGTAGCGGCCCGTGCCGTTGACGTCGATGTCGTCGATGTCGCCGTTGCCGTCGGTCACCGACTTCACCGTCGTCCAGCTCTGACCGTCCTCGGACGTCTGGATGTCGTAGGCCTTGCCGTACGCGGGGTCCCAGGCGAGCTGCACGTGCTTGAAGGCCGTCGAGGCGCCCAGGTCGACCTGGACCCACTGCGGGTCGCTCCAGTCACTGGCCCAGCGGGTGTCGAACTTGCCGTCCACCGCGTTGGCCGCCGTGCACGGGCAGCCGCCGGTCGGGTCGGTCTGGAACGAGGACGCCGTGGCGGTCTTGCCCTGGGACACGTTCGTCCCGTCCACCTTCGGCGGGATCACCTTGAGGGACGCGGTCTCGATGCCCTCGTTGCCCTTGCCGTCCGTGGACTTCACGTAGACCTTGTAGACGCCCGTCTTGGTGGGCGCCTTCGCGGTCAGGGTGCCGTCGCCGTTGTCCTTGGTCTCGGCCGGGACGAGCGCCTTGTTCTGGTCGATGTAGTTGCTGCTGAACAGCACCTGGGAGGTGACCGCGTCGCCGTCCGGGTCGGACACCTTGGCGCTGATCCTCACATCGCCCCCGGTGGGGACGCCCTCGGTGGCGTTGTCCACCTTCATGTCGGTGATGACCGGCGGGGTGTTGTCGCCCGAGGTGTCCGCGCCGTACGCCTTCTTCACGGCGTAGTACGAGAGCCTCTTCTGGCCGCCCGGCAGCAGGTTGAACCAGACGCCGCCGAAGTCGTCCTCGGTGCCGTAGTGGAACATCGTGGCGCCGAGCGCCACCCCGGTGTGGCCGGTGATGCAGCCCCACGCCTTGGTGTAGCCCTCGGCCTTGGCGACATCGGTCGGCTCGGTCGGCACGCCGTTCGCGTCGTCGTCGACCTCCCACTCACCGGCCGGGCCCGTCTCGGTGACGATGTAGGGCTTGTCGTAACCGCCCTGCTCCCAGTCGGACTTGATGTTGCACACCGCGTTGTAGGCGTTGACCGCGTACAGGTCGAGGTCCGGCGCGTTCTTCTTGTAGTACGGCCAGGCGCCCGTCCAGGCGTCGGTCGAGGTGACCGGGTGGTTGGGGTCCACCGTGTGGATCTTCTTCGCGACGTCGTTCACGAAGGTGGTGTACGCGTTGCGCTGGGCCTCCAGCTCGTCACCGCTGTAGCAGTTCTGAAGGCCAAGCGTCGACTCGTTGCCGACGTTCCACATCAGCACGCCGGGGTTGTCCTTGTAGGTGTCCACCCACTTGGGGAACTCCGCGAGCATGTCGTTCTTGTACTGGGTGTCCGTCAGGTAGTTGACGCAGCCACCACTGCCCGGCCCGCCGCCCGGCTGGAGCCAGAATCCGGCGATCACCTTGACGCCGTTGGCGGCCGCCGTGTCGAAGAGCGGCTTGCTGGTGGCGTCGGTGCCCCAGGTGCGGATCGTGTTGACGCCCATGGACGCCACGTCCGGCATGTACTTCTCGGCGTCGGCGACGGATGGGCCCCAGGTCAGGCCCTTGACTGTGTACGGCGAACCGTCGACGGTCAGCTGCCAGGCACCCTGCGAACCGGTGACCTTGACGACGCTGCCGGCCGCCTGGGCGGCGGGTGCCTGGAGGGCGACCATCGCGCCGGCCAGCATGGCCGCCGCCGCGAAGGGGGCTACGAGGCGCTTGGCCGTACGAGTGGGGGGGTGGTGCATGTGACTCTCCTTGAGGGTGGGGAAGGAGGCGGGTGGCGAAATGAGGCAAGTGGGGGGCGGGGTAAGTGGGGAAAGTGGCAGGTGGGGAGGCAGATGGGGGAGGAGTGACCCCGGGTGATCTTGGAGAGCGCTCTCCGAGATGGGCCGAAAAAAGACCCCCCACCCGGGGTTCGGCCGAGCGGTCGCCTGACCGTCCGGCCCTGCCGGCTACGGGAGTTCGTAGTCCCCGTTGAGCACGGCGCCCTTCTCGGGGTGGTTCTCGTCGTAGCCGTGCGGGTCGCACTGGAGCCCGCCCTTGACGCAGTGGGTGACCATCGCGTCGAGCGTGGCGGTGTCCCACCCGTTCATGAAGTCGTAGTGGAACGAGAAGCCCTTGCCGCTGGCCAGTTTCACCTGCGACATGTCGCCGTTGACCGGCCAGGCCATCTTGAACTCGATCATGGGCAGGGCGACGGGGTGGTCGGCCGGGCACGAGTTGTAGTTGGCGCCTCCGGCGACCGGGTACGCCATGTGGCTCTTGTGGTCGGGCGTGTCCAGGTGGATGCCGTCCCAGCAACTCGGCGACTGTAGGCGCAGGTTGAGGTAGGTGTCCCGGCTGGTCGGGCAGGCGGCCGGGAAGTCGTAGTTCTTGAAGCTCTCACCGCACTCCCAGCCCTCGACGGTGCCCTTGAGGTTCTTGAACTCGTCCTGGGACTGCATCGGGCTACCGACGACGTACCGCAGTCCCTTCGGGAAGGGGCGCACGCTCCGGTAGTCGGTGACTCCGGCCTTGTAGTAGATCGTCTGGACGCCCTCGGGGAGGATCTTCGTGTCCCCGTTGAAGAGGCTCGGCATCCAGTACGCGGACTTGTCGCCGGGCGCCAGGCAGGTCGTGTCGCCGGTCTCCAGCGAGGCGGCGGTGGTGTAGGCGTCGGTCGTGGTGTTGCCCATGAACGTGTGGTCGTGGGACTTGCCGGGCTGGCCCGGGTACACGATCGGGTCGTCCGGGGCCGTGTGGGTCGGGGCGCACTTGGCCTGGAACTCGTGGAAGTACGCCGGGGGCGGGACCTCCATCGAGGGGGTGACGCCGGTGACCGGCGGGTCGGCCATGATGTAGCCGTCCCCGTCCGGGTCGTCGCCCGAAGCCTTGGTGGAGGCGGCCATGCCGGGCATCCCCGGCATGGAGTACGCGGCGTGCCCGGCATGCGTGCCCGCCGCCGCGACCGGCTTTTCGGTGGACGCGTTCGCTGTCGCGGCGATCCCGGCGACCCCTGCCGTGGTGAGGGTCAGCGAGGTGAACAAGAGCAGTCCGGTGAGTGTTCTCGACCTCCGTGGCATGGAGACCTCCTGCTGCGTGGGTGGGGGTGCATGAAGGTGGGAGAGCGCTCTCCCATTCCGGAGTGTTCCGCTCCTGACAAGAGCGTGTCAATAGTTGGTGAACGACCGCCGCCCTGCCGGGAGTTGCCTGGGCGGGGCTAGTTACTGGCGGTAACAGGCTGTGGCCTGGGCCGGATCGCGGATCGGCCGGTCCGCGGGGCCGGGCGCCGGACTTCACCTGCATGACAGACGGGTTCCGGGGTGGTGTCCGGCCGGTGGTTCGTGAGGTCGGATGACGCATTTCACCGGCCGGCACCCTCGCCGTGCGCCGGCATCTGCCCGGTTGCGTACGCTGCCGGGATGACGGCCGAACCACGCGTGTGCGAAACCGGACTGCGGCAGCGACTGCTGCGGCCGGCTGATGACCAACCGCAAGGGGAGACCGGCAACGTCCGGCGCCGGACCGGACGGCGGACCCCGCGTTCGGCGGGGTTCCCGCTCGCGATGCCGGCGGCGCGATGAGCATCGACGTACGCCCCTTCGGGCCCTTCGACCTGCCCGGCATGTACCGGGTGTGCCTGCGCACCGGTGACTCCGGCCGGGACGCGACCGGGCTCTACGGCGACCCGGACCTGCTCCCGCACGTCTACGCGGGCCCCTACCCGGCCGCCGACCCCGGCCTCACCTTCGTCGCCGCCGACGAACAGGGGGTGCTCGGCTACGTCGTGGCGACCGCCGACACCCACGCCTTCGACGGCTGGCTGGAGGAGCACTGGTGGCCGCCGCTGCGCCATCGCTATCCGCACCGGCCGGCCGCCGGCCCCGGCGACGGGACGCGGGACCGGAGTTGCGTGGAGCGCATCCACCGCCCCGGACCGCCGGAGCCGGAGGCGCTGTACGAGCGCTACCCGGCCCACCTCCACATCGACATCCTGCCGCGCGGCCAGGGCGCGGGGCTCGGCCGCCGGCTGATGGACGCGCTGCTGACTGCCCTGCGCGAGCGCGGGGTGCGCGGACTGCACCTGGGCGTCGGCAGCGGCAACCCGGGGGCGCACGCGTTCTACCTCCGGATGGGGTTCACGGAGGCGGACCGGCAGGGGTGGGGATCGGTGATGGTGATGGACTTGACGCGGGGCACCGCCGAAGGGCCTTAGGGCAGGGCCCTGTTCCTCCCGCTCTGCCCTCAACTCGTGTGCAGCATCAGCCCGATGCCGACCACCACCAGCCCGGCCGCCGCGACGCGCGGGGCGCCGAACCGCTCCTTGAAGAACACCGTGCCGATGGCCGCGCCGACAATGATCTATGTCAAGTCTTGCTCATGCTGTAATAACTTGCCTGATCAGGACGCTGCGGGCGGTACTGGCGTGGCATGCCCCGTGAGTGTCGCTCCTGTCGGATAGTGGCAGGCTGCCCAGGGCTGGGCGAGTGCCCGCCCGCCTGCTTTTGGCCGGCTGGCACGACTGAACATATGTGCCGTGGATTCAGCGTGGCCCGGATGGTAAGTCGCTCCCGAGCGCAGGGCTGCCGCGTTACGCAGCCAAGCCCCGGCCGAGATGGACCGGGGCTTGGCGCCTCCCTCCGTGCCAGCATCAACCGGCGAAGGGGCCTTCTTCGTCGATGCCAGTCAGGAACGTGCGCCAGGCGTGTTCGCCGAGCACGATGACGGGACCAGCAATGTTCTTGCTGTCCCGGACGGGAACAGCTCCGCCCCCCACGGTCGCGATCTCCACGCATGATGATTGGGCGTTGCTGTAGCTGGACTTGACCCAAGAGGCTTCGGTCAGATCAACCCTGTTCATAGCTCCCTGCCACTTCAGAGATCAGGCTCTGAGATGCCTGATCGTCGATTGCCTTGTTCCAGATATCCACAAAGGCGGCGTCGTAGCTTGCCACCTCGGTTGGTTTGTCCAGGTAGAGATCGCCGGTGTAACCGTCCGCGTAGACGGTGTCTGGCTCACTCGCGCTTCCGTCTCGGTTGGTGGGAAACCTCAGAACCTGGAACGGTCCTGCCATGACTCCCAGGTGAAGCCCGGCGCTGAAGGGAACCACCCGCACCGTGACGTTCGGCAAGCTGCCGACATCCAACAGATGGCGCAGCTGCTCCGCCATCACTTTGTTACCGCCTACGCATCGGCGCAGCACGGCTTCGTTTACAACGACCTTGAGCCGGACTGGTGCAGTCGTGCGAGTCAGCAGAACCTGCCGTGCACTGCGGAGATCCACCCTGCGATCCACCTCAGCGGCATCCTCGTCAGGATTCCCTGTCCGGATGATGGTCCGCGCATAGTCCTCGGTTTGCAGCAGCCCTGGGATCAACTCGCTTTCGTACCAGTCGACTTCCGAGGCAGCCTCCTCCAAACCGATGAACAGGTCGAAACCCTCGGGGATTGCGTCGCCATATGCGTGCCACCAGCCGCGCGCCTTGGTCTCTTTGGCCAGCCCCATCAGGGCCTCGGCGAAGTCGGGTGCGGCGCCGTACACGTTGCACATGGCCTCGACGTCGTGGCTGCGAAGAGACGTTTGCCCCGTCTCGATCCTCCACATCTTGGCTTCGGACCATTCCAGAGCGCGGGCCGCCGCCTTCACGGTGAGATGGGCGCTGCCCCGAAGTTCTCGCAGGTACCTGCCCAGCTGCCTTCGCGGCACCGTCGATCCTGTAGGGCCGTCGACCACGATTTCACCCTCCTCTTGCTCAGCAGACCTCATCGTGAAGTCTTCCATACGCCCGAAATGAAAGCACTGAATCGATCACTTCGCAATGAAGTCCGTCTGTTCGAATCATTCAAATCGAAGTTCATCAAAATGAAGTCTTGCAGAATGATGGACTTGCTGTGCATTCTTGAGGTGCCGGTCCTCAAGGACTCACAGGGATGACGGTCGATGGATCGTGCACGCCTGTGGTCCGCGTGACGGCATCAGAAACCCCCGCGACCGATGAAGCGGTCCGGGGGCATGGCCAACGCTTTGAAGGAGCGTCGACATGCATAATCTTATCGCCCGGTTCATCGAACCGGTGTTCCTGCTTCTGGGCTTACGCCGACGGGAGTCGTCAGTTCAGGGGGCCGCCCTTCGGGCCGACTTCCCGCTCGTCGCGATCGGCCCCCGCCGCCTGCTGGTGCACCGATCCGCCCTCCCGGCCGGCGTGACTCCACGTCCCCCGAACGGCCCGTATTCCCAAGCTGCGTACGATCGTTGGGAGCGCGCGGAGCGCCGGTTTCAGGCGGCAATGGCAGCGCGCGCCGTGACTGGCGATGCCCGGTATCAACCGGAGCCCGCACCTCGTCTGCGAGGCAATGGCGCAGAGACGGATTCCGAGCAGTGGGATGGCCCGGACTTCCCTGCCTATCGGTCGCCCCTGACCTATCCGCCGTGCGCGTGTGGCGCGGCTGTGTGCCCGGACCGTCCCAAGCATCCCGCTCGTGCCCCGGAACGTGAGACATGCCTTCCCTCGGGGCCTGACAGCCCTGTGCTCCAGGATCTTCGGGCTCGCATCCGTGACGAGAACGACCGGCGGCGCATGTTCGGGGGGTTGAGGTGAGCGCTCCGCAGCCGCGAGTTCTGCGTGCGGCGTCCGGTCGACTCAACTCGCGACCGCTACCCACTCCCGTCCGCACCGCTGAAGCCCCACGCCGGAAGCAGTCGTTCGCTCCGGTGGGCCTGAGGCCGGGGCAGGTGGTGTTCGAGCGCGTCAAGGGGATGCCCTGCATGGTGATCAGTTCGACTGGCACCCGGGTGCGCGTCGTGCGGCCTGGGGGGCGGCCGTGGGAAACGGAACTGCGGTGCCTCCTGCCCGGCACCGCCTACCACTGCCGACAGCTCGACGCGCTGGCCCGGCACGTCGCCTATCAGCGGCGCGGAGAAGAACGCCCTTGCTGACTACGGCTGTTGGCTGAAGAGCTCAGCTCGTGGCCCCGCCCGTCGTGGAGTGTGACGCGGTGGGCGGGGCCACCCCTCAAGCTTCCCGTTCGGCTTCGCCGGACGGGTCAGTGAATGCGGTGCACCACTCAGCGGAGAGGAACGCAGCATGACCACGTTCATCGAACGGCCCACCCGAGAGCCGGTTGGCAGTATCCAGTCCCTGGAGCTGGAGATCACCGGGAAATGTCAGCTGTCCTGTACGCACTGCCTGTCCGAGTCCAGTCCGCAGGCAACGCACGGCGCGATGACCCTCGACGACTGGCGGTCGGTCATCTTCGATGCCGCCGCTCTGGGCATTCGTACGATTCAGGTCATCGGCGGAGAACCGACCGTTCATCCGCACTGGCGGGCTCTCACCGAGTACGCGCTCTCACTCGGCCGTGACGTGGAGGTGTACAGCAACCTGTACATGGTTCACGACCAGTGGTGGGAGCTGTTCACGCGCCCGGCGGTCACGCTCGGGACCAGCTACTACAGCGACGATCTCGCCGAGCACGACAAGATCACTGGCCGGAGCGGAAGCTACGTTCGGACCCGTCGCAACATCCATGAGGCCCTGAGGCGGGGTGTGCCGATCCGGGCAGGAATCGTGGAAGTCCTGCCGGGGCAACGTGTCAACGCGGCTCGTGCCGAGCTGCAATCCATGGGTGTCACCCGGATCACCATGGACAGGGCGCGGGCGGTCGGACGGGCGCTGCTGCCGGGGCAGTCACCGACGCTTGACGAGATGTGCGGGAGGTGCACGCGCGGGCGGGCTGCCGTCCTTCCGGACGGCGAGCTTGCAGGGTGTGTGCTCGCGCGGGACTTCCCCGTCGGGAACGTACGCGAGACCCGGTTAGGGGAACTGCTCGGTGGAGAGGCTTGGGCAGACCTCGCGGCCCGGATTCCGTTGCCTGCCCGGAATGCCTGCCCGCCGGATGACAGCGGCGATTGCAGCCCGGCGACCACGACCGCCTGTGCACCGAAGTACTGAGAGGCTGGGCAGCATGGACTGGCACGGACCTGCGGGGCGACTCGCGGACAAGGTGGCGGACCCCGATTCGCGGTGGCTGGCGACGGTGGCGGGCGTGCCCCGTCATCAACTGGTTCCCCGGTGGTGGGAGAGGGACGCGGCGGGCTCGGACTGGGTGCTGCGTGACGGTTTCAGCGACCCTGAAGGGTGGATGCGGGCGGCCTACTCGGACCGGTCGCTGGTCACCAAGGTTGGCACCCTGTACGCGGACCACGCTCAGGTCGGGGATCGGGCGGATGGTCGCCCCACGTCGTCGGCCACGATGCCGAGTCTCGTTGTGCGCATGCTCCGCCACGGGCGTTTGGGAGACGGGCTGTCGGTCCTGGACCTGGGGACCGGGAGTGGTGGGCTCACCGCCTACGCGGCTCGGCGCATCGGGGACCAGCACGTGACCAGCCTGGATGTGGACTCCCACCTGACCGGTGCGGCCGGAGAACGACTGGCCCCGCTCGGCATCCACCCCCGCTTCGTCACCGCCGACGCGACGAAGGAGGTACCTGGCGCGTACGAACGGATCGTCTCGACCGTTGGACTCCCTGCCGGCCCGGGACTGCGGCCGGTGCTGGCCGCGCTCGTACCGGGCGGTCGCATCGCTACGACGCTCGGGCGAACCTGCCTGATCGTCACCGGTTGGAAGCATGCCAACGGGGAGGTGGTGGGGCGAGTCGAAGATGACATGGCGGGCTTCATGGTCACCCGCTCCGGGGACGACTACCCGCCGGAGCGCGCCGAACTGTTCGCCGCCGCGCGGAGTGCGGAAGGGGCAGACGTCAGTACGGGTCGCTATCCGGTGGTCGACGTAGCGAACGCGTGGGAGCTGCGATCCATGTTGGAGCTCACCGCGCCCGGTGTGGAAGTCGCCTACGAAGAACTCGACGACCGGACTCGCACTGCCTGCCTCGTCCATCCCGACGGATCGTGGGCGCGCGCGTCCGCCAAGTGGGTCGATCCGCCGGAAGTCCATCAGAGCGGGCCACAGAAGCTGTGGACCGCCTTGGAACGTATCCGCAACCGCCTCAACGTCGAGGGCTCGTTGCCTCTGCGCGGCGCGCGAGTGCGCATCTCACCGGACGGGGTGTGCCACTTCTCGCGTGGCGGATGGAGCGCATCCCTCGGACATGACGGGTAATTCTGGGCTCCTCGTCGGCAGCTGATCAGCCACTTGGTGCCCGCCTGCCTGCCTGCTTCTGGCCGGCGGGCACCCACCTGCTGTTCGGCGGCAGCGTTTCGCGGTTCGAGGAGGCCCGGCCTTGATACGCAATGACCCCTCGGCCTGGGCAACCAGCCGTCCCGGACGCGGTCTCGGCCCTTGGCGCGTCCTCGGATCAGTGCAACTGCATGCACACTTCGGCCTTGAGGTGCTCCTTCGTCACCCGTCCTTGGGTTCCGGCCCGCAGGCCGTTGGAGCTGTCGTAGCTCAAGTTGACCCTGTGCCTGCCCCCGGACGGCGCGCCGTTCGTCCCGCTCCGCCCTCAACTCGTGTGCAGCATCAGCCCGATTCCGACCACCATCAGCCCGGCCGCCGCGACGCGCGGGGCGCCGAACCGCTCCTTGAAGAACACGGTGCCGATGGCCGCGCCGACGATGATCGAGGACTCACGCAGGGCGGCGACCGGGGCCAGTGCGGCCCGGGTCTGCGCCCACAGGACGAGGCCGTACGCCAGCACCGACAGGGCCGCGCCGAGCAGTCCGCGTACCGCGTAGGGGCGGAGCTGGGCGGTCAGCGCGGAGCGGCGGCGGTACAGGGCGTACGCGGGGATCGCGATGCCCTCCAGGATCATCAGCCAGGCGATGTACCCGAGCGAACTGCCCGAGGCACGTACGCCCACGCCGTCGACCGTCGTGTAGCCGGCGATGGCGAGACCGGTCGCCAGCGCGGCGAGGATCGCGGGCCAGTGCGGGCGCTTGCCGGAGCCCCGGATGCCCCACAGGGCCAGCCCGACCAGCCCCGCCGAGGCCACCGCGACGCCCGCCGTGGCCCAGCCGTCGGGGCGCTCGCCCACGAAGACGGCGGCCAGGACGGTGACGACGAGCGGGGCGGTGCCCCGGGCGATCGGGTACATCTGCCCGAAGTCGCCCAGGGTGAACGAGCGCATCAGCAGCAGCATGTACGTGACGTGCAGGGCGGCGGAGAAGGCCAGGTACGGCCAGGCCTCCGCGGCCGGGAACGGGACGAAGCCCGCCGCGGCCGCGCCGATCAGCAGCCCGCCGCCGGAGATCAGGGTGAACGAGACCAACTGGTCCTTGATCGCGTGTGCGATGGCGTTCCAGCCGGCGTGCGTGAACGCGGCCGACAGGACGGCTATCGCGACCAGCGGCGTCATGCGGTCTGCTCGCGCACGTCCACCACCGTGCCGCCCGCGTGCTCGATCAGCGTCCCCGGATCGAGCGGGAAGACCGTGTACGGCGTGCCGGCTGCCGCCCAGACCACCTCGTGCGCGAGGAGCCCCCGGTCGGCCAGCACTCGGGTCCTGGTGCGGTGCCCGAACGGCGGCACCCCGCCGATCGCGTACCCGGTCGCCTCGCGCACCACGTCGGCGCCGGGCCGGCGGACCTTCTCCGCGCCCAACTCCGCCCGCACCCGCTCCATGTCGACCCGCGATGAGCCGTCCATCAGGACCAGGACCGGCACCCCGTCGGCCTCGAAGACCAGCGACTTGACGATCTCGCTCAGCGCGCAGCCGACCGCGGCGGCCGCCTCGGCGGCGGTCCGGGTGGCCTCCGGGAAGCGGCGGATCTCGACATCGAGACCCAGTTCGCGCAGTGCCTCGGCGAATCGGGGATGGGCGGCGGCGTTGCCGCCCGCCGGTGCGTTGGTGTCGGAAGTGCTCATGCCCCGCACGCTATCGGCCGTGGTCGCGGGCGTGCGAGCCGGATTCGCGCAGCGGGCCCGGGTCCTCGCGCCACAGGTCCGGCATCGCGTCCGGACCGGGACCGGTACTCGGTCGCAGGACGGGGCCGGAGCCCGACCGGAGACCGATGCCGCCCCGGCGCCGGCTTGGGAGGATGCGGCCATGGATCTTCCCGTGCCGGATTCGCGGCTGCCGGCCCCGCAGCTGTTCGACGACGACGACGTGCGCGGCCGCCTCGACGCGGCAACCGCTGTCCGGGCTGTCCGCTCGGCTCTGCTGGCGCATCACCGGGGCACGTTGCACGCGCCGCCCCGGGTGCGTGCCGACATCGGTGACGGGCAGCTGGCCTTCACCGCCGGGAGGCTGCGGGAACAGGGGGTGTTCGGCTTCCGCGTCTACCACACCGCCGCCGACGCCGAGCAGCTCGTCGCGGTCTGGGACGCGGCCGGCGGCCGGCTGCGGGCGCTGGTGCACGGGAGCGAACTCGGTGCGCGGCGGACCGGGGCGCTGGGGGCCGTCGCCGTGGACGCGGCCGCCTGCCCCGGGCCGGTACGCCTGGCCCTGGTGGGAGCCGGAGTGCAGGCGTGGGCGCAGCTGTGGGCCCTGCGCGCGGTGCGGGAGATCGAGGAGGCGGTGGTGGTCGCCCGCCGGCCGCACCGGGCGGCGGCCTTCGCCCGTCGCGCCACCGAGGAGCTGGGGCTGACCGTGGGCACGGCCGCGAGCGTCGAGGACGCGGGACGCGGCCGGAACGTGGTGATCATCGCCACCGACAGCGGTACACCGGTGCTGGACACCGCGTGGATCGGTCCCGGTACCCATGTGACGACACTCGGCCCCAAGAGCGCCTCCCGGCACGAGATCCCCGCCTCGCTGGCCGAGCGCGCCGACGTGATCCTCACCGACTCACGCGCCCAGGCGGCCGGTTACGCCGAACCGCATCTGGTCGCCGCCGAACGGATGACGGACCTCGGCGCCGTACTCGCCGGGGCGGCCGCCGGCCGGACCGGGCCCGGACAGATCACCCTCTACTGCTCAACCGGCCTGGCGGGAACCGAAGTCGCGCTGGCCGCCGCTCTCTGCGCACCCGGCGTTCCGGGCGCACCGGGCGTTCCGGAGTAGCGCCGGCCGGTCCGGAGTAGCGCCGGCCGTCCCGCCCGGCCGGGCGGGACCGGCGCCCCGCTTCCGCCGTCACGGTCCCGCGCGCAGGACCTCCGCGACGACCGGGCCGGCCGCGTCGCCGCCGTGGCCGCCGGACTGGACGAGGGCCGCCGCGGCGAGGTCGTTGCTGTAGCCGGTGAACCAGCTGTCGGACGTGGCGTGGCCGTCGATCTCCGCCGAGCCCGTCTTGGCGCCCTTGGAGCCGCCGACGTTCGCCATGGCTCGGGTCGCGGTGCCCTCCTGGGCGGTCGCGGTGTAGTTCAGCATCTCCTTCAGCTGCGCCGAGACTCCGCCCGGCAGCGGGTTCGCCGTGGCGAAGACCCGGTTGTCCAGGTTCTGCGGGACGATGTAGGGCTGCCTGAACCGGCCCCCCACGGCGGTGGCGGTGACCGACGCCATGTTCAGCGGGCTCATCTGAACCTTGCCCTGGCCGATGTACGAGGCCGCGGTCTCCGCGCCTGTCGAGGCGGGTACCGAACCGTCGAAGGTGCCGATGCCGGTCCGCCAGACCTGGCCGATCCCGAAGTACTCACCGGCCTCCTCGCGGAGCGCGGTGTCCCGCTTGTCGCTCCCCAGCGGGAGTATCGGCTTGATGAAAGCGGTGTTGCAGGACCTGGCGAAGGCACGCTTCAGCGTGGGGCCGTCCGTCATCGAGAAGTTGTCCAGGTTGTGGAAGGTCACGCCCTCCCAGGGCACCGAGGACGGGCACTCGACCGCCCCGTTCGCGCTGCCGAGCCCGTGCTGGATGATCATCGCGGCAGTCATGATCTTCATCGTCGAGCCGGGGGCGACCTTGGCCCACCGCGCCGATTCGAAGCCGCCCGAAGGGTTGTTGGCGATGGCTCGGATCGCGCCGGTCGACGGTTCGACGGCCGCCACGGACGACTGGTCGAACTTCTTCACGCCCCGTTCGGCCGCCGCCTGGATCCGCGCGTCCAGCGTGGTCTGCACCTTGCCGGGCTTCCCCTTGACCAGGGTCAGCAGCGTCGTGTCGGCGCCGTCCGCGTTCTCGCTGTTGATCCAGGTCTCGATGCCCGCGGTGCCGCCGGCCTTCTCGCCGTACTTCTTGCGCAGTTCGTCCAGGATGCCGCCGAGCGAGGGGTACTTCTCCTTGGTGAGCACCTGGCCGTTGCGGTCGACCGCCTCGATCGACGCGGTCGAGGCCTCGCCCGTCTCCAGCGTCTCGCCCTTCTTCAGCTGCGGGTGGACGACGGAGGGCTTCCAGTCGACGAGCGCGTGGCCGGTGGACACCCCGCGCACCACGGTCAGTTCGGACTCGTACGACCAGGGCTTCGTCTTCCCCTTGTAGGAGACCGTCGCCCTGACCGTGTACGGGACCTTCGTGCCGGTCGCCGTGCCGGGGGTGATCACGGCCTTGGTGACGTGCGCCGACTCGCTGTACTGCGTCAGGAGCGGTCCGGCGTCGGCCGGGTTGTCGGTTAGCTGGGACGCGACGTCCGCGTCACCCTTCGCCCAAGCCGCGAGGAACTTCTTCGACGTCTCGGCTATCTCCTGCTTGGTGACCGGACCGGTCCGCACCTCGTCCGACGAGGCCGTGGTCTCCGTACCGCCACCGACGCCGCTGTCCCCGAGCCCGTCCAGGATGTTGTACGCCCCGTAGCCGACCCCGCCGACCACGACGGCGAACACCCCACCGACTATGCCTATCTTCGCTCCACTGCGCATTCCTGCAGTCCCCCTCCCCAGGAGGCCTCCTTGAACGTGTTCAAGGAGGCTTTCTCGGCACCCTACGGGACCGCTGTGACAGTGGAGCCGGTTGTTATCGGAATGCGATCCGCTATCGCGCGAACACGCGGCAGCAGAGGTCCTAGATCCAGGTGTCCAGCCACATCCGGTCGCGCCAGGAGTTCTCCGGGATCGGGGTGCCCGTGTACAGCGGCCAGAAGTAGATGAAGTTCCAGACGATCAGCAGGACCAGAACGCCGGCCGCGACCGCCCCCAGCGTGCGGCGCCGTTCGCCCGAGGGATCGCCGGTGGTCAGGCCCAGTTCGTGCTTCGTCCCGGTGCCCGCCGCAGGACCCAGCATCGCGCCGATCATCATCGCCACCGCGAGGCACAGGAACGGCACGAACACCACCGCGTAGAAGACGAAGATGGTGCGCTCCTGGTACATGAACCACGGCACCCAGCCCGCCGCCACCCCGCACGCGATCGCGCCCGCCCGCCAGTCGCGGCGGAAGGCCCAGCGCCACAGCACGTACACCAGCGCGAAGCACGAGGCCCACCACAGCAGCGGGGTGCCC
This sequence comes from Streptomyces sp. NPDC048462, assembly GCF_043200175.1. Classification (NCBI taxonomy): domain Bacteria; kingdom Bacillati; phylum Actinomycetota; class Actinomycetes; order Kitasatosporales; family Streptomycetaceae; genus Streptomyces; species Streptomyces sp. NPDC048462. The sequence continues at coordinate 120,482 of NZ_JBICXG010000010.1, read as the reverse complement.
AGTGCCAGCACCTCGCGGGCGCACTTGCCGGTCTCCGAAGCGGCGCAGCCGTTCTGCTCCTCGTAGAAGTACGAGACCGGGCGGCCCATCACGATCCAGCTCCACGGATTGGACTGGTAGGTGTGGCCGGACGTCAGGTTCACGTGGAACTCGAAGACCTGGTACTCGTAGTGCCACAGGCTTCGTACCCAGTCCGGCAGCCAGGTCCAGCTGCCGCCCTTGCCGTCGGTCGCCGCCCAGTCCCGGTAGTAGCCGTGCCGGGCGGGGGAGTTGCGGATGATCCAGCCGGTCCACGAGGCCACGTAGGTCAGGATCGTCACCGGCACCGTGGAGACGAACGCCGGGGCCAGGTCCCGCTTCAGCACCGCCAGGTACGGCCGCATCGCGCCCGCCGTACGCCGCGCGCCCACGTCCCACAGGACCGTCAACAGGCCGAACGCGACCAGGATGTACAGCCCGTTCCACTTGGTGGCGGAGGCCAGTCCGAGCATGAGCCCGGCCGTGATCCGCCACGGCCGCCAGCCGAGCCGCAGCCCCTCCGCCACGGCGGCGTCCGGTCGCAGCACCCCGTCCGCGTCGACCGGCAGCGCGGCCGCGAGCCGGCCCCGCGCCCAGTCCCGGTCGATCAGCAGACAGCCGAACGAGGCCAGCACGAAGAACATCAGCACCAGGTCGAGCAGCGCGGTGCGGCTCATCACGAAGTGCAGCCCGTCCACCGTGAGCAGTGCACCCGCCAGGCACCCCAGGAACGTCGAGCGGAAGAGCCTGCGGCCGATCCGGCACAGCATCAGCACCGACAGGGTGCCGAGCACCGCGACCATGAAGCGCCAGCCGAACGGCGTGAAGCCGAAGATCTGCTCGCCGATCCCGATGATCCACTTGCCGACCGGCGGGTGCACCACATAGCCGGGGTCGACCGGGATGTTCACCTTGGACGGGTCGGCCAGGATCAGCTTGTCGACATCCTTGGGCCAGGCCCCCTCGTAGCCCTGGTTGATCAGCGCCCAGGAGTCCTTGGCGTAGTACGTCTCATCGAATATCACCGCGTGCGGGCTGCCCAGGTTCCAGAACCGCAGCACCCCGGCGACCAGCGCCACCAGCAGCGGACCGCCCCAGGCCGACCAGCGCAGCAGCCGCTCCGCGAGCACCGGGGGCACCCCGAGCACCGCCCACAGCCGGCTCCCGGGGCGGGTGTACGGCGGAATCAGCCGTTCCCGCAACCCGATCCCGGGGCGCGGTGAATGGCCGAAGCGGCGCAGCCGCTGCTGCCAGGAAGTCGGCTCCGGGCCGTACTGATCCCCGGCGTCTTGGCCCTGCCGGGCATCGGGCGCTGTACTCGTCACCGCGCCATCGTAGGGAACGCATCTGTGCGAGTGGTGCCGCCCGTGCTGGGAGGATGGACGTTGTGACGGAGACGACTGGAACGCTGGTACTCGCAGGGACCCCCATCGGCGATGTGGCGGACGCCCCGCCACGCCTCGCCGCCGAACTGGAGACGGCCGACGTCGTCGCCGCCGAGGACACCCGCCGGCTGCGCCGGCTGACCCAGGCGCTGGGCATCCACACCACGGGGCGTGTCGTGTCCTACTTCGAGGGCAACGAGTCGGCGCGTACGCCGGAACTCGTCGAGGCGCTGACCGGCGGGGCCCGCGTACTGCTGGTCACGGACGCCGGGATGCCGTCCGTCTCCGACCCCGGCTACCGGCTCGTCGCCGCCGCCGTGGAGCAGGACATCAAGGTCACCGCGGTGCCCGGACCGTCGGCCGTGCTCACCGCGCTCGCGCTGTCCGGGCTGCCGGTGGACCGGTTCTGCTTCGAGGGCTTCCTGCCGCGCAAGGGCGGCGAGCGCCTCGGCAAGCTGCGAGAGGTCGCGGGTGAGCGCCGCACCATGGTCTTCTTCGAGGCCCCGCACCGGCTCGACGACACCCTGGCCGCGATGGCCGAGGTCTTCGGGGCCGACCGGCGCGCCGCCGTCTGCCGGGAGCTGACCAAGACCTACGAGGAAGTGAAGCGCGGTCCGTTGGGCGAACTGGCGGCCTGGGCGGCCGAGGGCGTACGCGGCGAGATCACGGTCGTCGTCGAGGGCGCGGCCGAGTCCGGGGCCGAGGAACTGGACGCCGGGGAGCTGGTGCGCAGGGTGCAGGTGCGAGAGGAGGCGGGGGAGCGGCGCAAGGAGGCGATCGCCGCCGTCGCCGCCGACGCCGGCCTGCCCAAACGCGAGGTGTTCGATGCCGTGGTGGCAGCAAAGAACGCGGCTCGGACCGGCCCGTCGGAGGGCAAAGGACTATCGTGAAAGGCAAAGCGAAAGCCGCGTACCGGCCCCTTTTGCCACGAGAAGGCCAAGACCGCTCAAACACTCGACAGGGGCTGGTGCGCTCCCGCCGGTAAAGGCGTCCACTGGATGACAGGACGCATTCTCCGGAGTGCTTGTCCGGCGGACAAGAGGAGCAGGCATGAGCGAGATCGCAGCAGCCACCGTGCACGAGGCGTATTCCTTCGCCTGCATGAGGTGCGGACACGGCTGGGAACAGGCCTACGAGATAGAGCACCACGTCGACGGCTCGGGCCACGCCTTCGTGGTCTACAAGGCGGACGGCCAACGCGTGCCCTCCCCCCTTTCGACGCCCACCTGCACCAACTGCGGTGGGCACGTCGTGCGCATCATGCGTTCCGGCCGGGTCTCGACCGTCCAGCAGCTGATGCAGAACCGCCTGCCCGCCGGGAACCGCCCCGCCGGGACCCCCGCCGACGCCGCCGAAGACGCCCGGGACCGCAAGGCCGAGGCCGTGGCCGCCACCGCCGTTCCGGCGGGCGAGCACCACTGGCACCTCGCGGACCTGCTGCATCCCTTCCACCGCAAGTGAGCGCCCACCGCACATGAGCCGCAGGCCGCGGTCCTCGTACGATCGTGGCCATGAGCCGTACCGAAGCCCCGCCGCTGCCCGAACCCCTCGGGGTCCCGGTCGCTGACTCGCACACCCACCTGGACATGCAGGACGGCACCGTGGAGGAGGCCCTGGCCAGGGCCGCCGCGGTGAACGTGACCACCGTGATCCAGGTGGGCTGCGACGTGAAGGGCTCGCACTGGGCCGCCGAGACCGCCGCCGCCCACCCGAGCGTCCACGCGGCGGTCGCCCTGCACCCCAACGAGGCGCCCCGGATCGTGCACGGGGATCCGGACAACTGGTCGCGGCAGGGGGCGCGCGAGGGCGGCGGCACGGCGGCGCTCCACGAGGCCCTCGCCGAGATCGACGCACTGGCCGCGCTGGAGCACGTACGCGGCGTCGGGGAGACCGGGCTCGACTACTTCCGGACCGGCCCCGAGGGCGTGGCGGCCCAGGAGGAGTCCTTCCGGGCCCACATCGAGATCGCGAAACGGCACGGCAAGGCGCTCGTCATCCACGATCGCGAGGCGCACGCCGATGTGCTGCGCATCCTGGCCGACGCGGGCGCCCCCGAGCGGACCGTCTTCCACTGCTACTCCGGCGACGCGGACATGGCCCGGATCTGCGCGGACGCCGGGTACTTCATGTCCTTCGCGGGCAACATGACGTTCAAGAACGCCCAGCCGCTGCGCGACGCGCTCGCCGTGGCGCCGTTGGAACTGGTCCTGGTCGAGACGGACGCGCCCTTCCTCACCCCCGCCCCGTACCGCGGACGGCCCAACGCGCCGTATCTGATTCCGGTCACGCTGCGCGCCATGGCCGAGGTGAAGGGCGTCGACGAGGACACCCTGGCTTCGGCGATCGCCGGCAACACGGCTCGCGCGTTCGACTACTGAGTGTCGCCCGAGTTCCGTGAGCCGACTCACGGAACTCGGGCGATTCGGCCGCCGGCCGGGAAAAGGTCCGCGAGTCGACTTACGCGGCTCGGCCGCTCGGCCGACGAAAGAGGCCCGCGAGCGCCTTACGCTTTACGGGTGAGCACCACAGAGCCCGACGCCCTCCTGGGCCCCGCAGACATCCGCGAGCTGGCCGCGACGCTGGGCGTACGCCCCACCAAGCAGCGCGGCCAGAACTTCGTCATCGACGCCAACACCGTCCGCCGGATCGTGCGGACCGCCGAGGTCCGTCCGGACGACGTGGTGGTCGAGGTCGGCCCCGGTCTCGGCTCGCTGACCCTGGCGCTCCTGGAGGCGGCCGACCGGGTCGTCGCCGTGGAGATCGACGACGTGCTCGCCGCCGCCCTGCCCGCCACCGTCACCGCCCGGATGCCGGGGCGCGCGGACCGCTTCGCCCTCGTCCACTCGGACGCCATGCTGGTACGGGAACTGCCGGGACCGCCGCCCACCGCACTGGTCGCCAACCTCCCGTACAACGTCGCCGTGCCGGTGCTGCTCACCATGCTCGACCGCTTCCCGAGCATCGAGCGGACCCTGGTCATGGTCCAGGCCGAGGTGGCCGACCGGCTGGCCGCGCGGCCGGGCAACAAGGTCTACGGAGTGCCGTCGGTCAAGGCCAACTGGTACACCGACGTCAAGCGCGCCGGCTCCATCGGCCGCAAGGTCTTCTGGCCCGCCCCCAACGTGGACTCCGGGCTCGTGTCCCTGGTGCGCCGGGCCGAGCCCGTCGCGACCACGGCGAGCAAGGCCGAGGTCTTCGCGGTCGTCGACGCCGCCTTCGCCCAGCGCCGCAAGACCCTGCGCGCGGCCCTGTCCGGCTGGGCGGGCTCCGCGCCCGCCGCCGAGGCCGCGCTCGTCGCGGCCGGGATCTCCCCGCAGGCTCGCGGCGAGGCACTGACCGTCGAGGAGTTCGCCGCCATCGCTGAGAACAAGCCCGCTGAGAACAAGCCCGCCGAGAACGAGCCGGAGCAGTCCGCATGAGCGAGCGCGTCACCGTCCGGGTACCCGCCAAGGTCAACGTCCAGCTCGCCGTCGGCGCCGCCCGTCCCGACGGCTTCCACGACCTTGCCAACGTCTTCCTCGCCGTCGGCCTGTACGACGAGGTCACCGTCACCCCCGCCGACGAGCTGCGCGTCACCTGCTCGGGGCCGGACGCCGCCCAGGTCCCGCTGGACGCCACCAACCTCGCCGCCCGCGCCGCGATCGCCCTGGCCGCACGGCACGGCATCGAGCCCCTGGTGCACATCCACATCGACAAGGACATCCCGGTCGCCGGCGGAATGGCGGGCGGCAGCGCCGACGGGGCCGGCGCCCTGCTGGCCTGCGACGCGCTCTGGTCCACCGGCGCCACCCGCGAGGAGCTCCTCGGCATCTGCGCGGAACTGGGCAGCGACGTCCCGTTCAGCCTGGTCGGCGGCGCGGCCCTCGGTGTGGGCCGCGGCGAGCGGCTGACCCCGGCCGAGACCGGCGGCACCTTCCACTGGGTCTTCGCCGTCGCGGAGGGCGGCCTCTCCACCCCGGCCGTCTACCGCGAGTTCGACCGGCTCACGGCCGGGACGGCGGTCCCCGAACCCGTCGCGTCCCCCGTGCTCCTGGAAGCGCTGCGGACCGGCGACAGCAAGGCCCTCGCCGCCGCCCTGAGCAACGGCCTCCAGCCCGCGGCGCTGTCGCTGCGCCCCTCGCTGGCCGACACCCTCGCTGCGGGCACCACAGCGGGCGCCCTGGCCGCGCTGGTCTCCGGCTCCGGCCCGACCACCGCGTTCCTCACCGAGGACGAGGCGTCAGCCCGCAAGGTCGCCGATGCCCTGACCGCCTCGGGCACCTGTCGCACCGCCCGCGTCGCGACGTCCCCGGCGCCGGGGGCGGCGGTGGTTCAGCGGCTGTAGTGGTAGCGGCACGAGACGATACGGACCTCGTCCTCGACCACGCGATAGATGAGCCGGTGCTCGTCGCTGATCCGCCGGGACCAGTATCCGTGGAAGCCGTGCCGCAGAGGCTCCGGCTTGCCAATGCCCTCGTTCCCGTTGCGGATGACGTCGGTGAGCAGGGCATTGATCCGTTTGAGGATCTTGCGGTCCTGCGCCTGCCGCCACACGTAGTCCGCCCACGCCGACTCATGCCAGACAAGTTTCATTCGACGAGGTCCCGGACCGTGCCGCCACCGTGCTCAAGCTCGTCGATGGCCGCCAGAACGCGACGCGCGTTCTCGGGACTCCGGTACAGGTAGGCGGTCTCCTTCATGGCCTGGTACTCATCGAGCGCCACGATCACCACGGGCTCATGGCCGGCACGCGTCACTATGACCTCTTCGCGGTCGTCGACCACCGCGTCGAGGGTTTCGGCATACCGGGCCCGTGATTCGGTGTAGGTCATCGTCCTCATAGCGCCCTCCTTCTGTACGGAATCCTGTACGTACAGGAAATTGTACGGGCGGGATGTCCGAGGGGCAACGACGATCCGGCCCCGTTCAGCCGAGCCGCACGCTCCGCTTCGCCAGTTCGAACGCCGGCAGCATCCCCGCGTGCTCCTGCGCGTCCAGCCCGCCCAGGTGCACCACCACCGGCCCGTCCGGGGTGGCGACGGCGAAGGCGCGGGCCGGGCGGGACTCGTCCATGACCTTGCTGTGGACGGTGTAGCCGGCCTCCGCCACGGACAGCTTCCCGGCGGTGGACGTGGAGTACGTGATCTTCGAGGCGTTCTCGTCGGCCTTCACGAAGCCTTCCAGCGCCTGGCGCGGGGTGCCGGACTTGCCGTCGCCCTGCCACACCCGCAGGAAGCCGATGTGCCCGGCCGGCTTCGCGTCGATCTCGCAGACCATGCTCACCGGGCCCTGGGTGGCCAGCCCGGCCAGCTCCGATTCCGGGTCGACGGGCTCGACGGCCTTCGCCTTCCAGCGCTCCGCCAGGTCGAAGGCCACGGGCAGCTCGCACCCCGACCCCGGACCGCCGACCGTGCCGCCCTTCGCGGCCGCCTTCGCCGCCCCAGTGGCGTCCCCGCCGGACTCCGACGAGCAGCCGGCCAGCGCGACCGCTGCCAGCAGGACGGGCGCCAGCCCGCGAACCGTACGACTTGTCATGACGTTCCCCACCCCAGTACCCATACAGCCCGCCCCCCGGGCCCTGATCATTGCGGGCAAGGTACCCCACGGGGGTGACCGTACGGAGGCCCGCACCGTGGCGACTACGCTGAAGGTTCAGTGTTCTCCCTTCGAGCTGGAGCGTTTGTGGCCGTCAACCTCGTCAATGTCGAGCAGGTCAGCAAGGTGTACGGCACCCGTGCGCTGCTCGACGGTGTGTCCCTCGGTGTGTCCGAGGGGGACCGGATCGGTGTCGTCGGTCGTAACGGAGACGGCAAGACGACTCTCATCCGGATGCTCGCCAAACTGGAGGACGCCGACACCGGACGCGTCACCCACAACGGCGGGCTGCGCCTCGGTGTCCTGACCCAGCACGACTCACTCGACCCGAAGGCGACGATCCGCCACGAGGTCATCGGCGATCTGGCCGACCACGAGTGGGCGGGCAGCGCCAAGATCCGCGACGTGCTCACCGGGCTGTTCGGCGGCCTGGACCTGCCGGGCTTCGAGCACGGCCTGGACACCGTCATCGCCCCGCTCTCCGGCGGTGAGCGCCGCCGCATCGCGCTCGCCAAGCTGCTCATCGCGGAACAGGACCTGATCGTCCTCGACGAGCCGACCAACCACCTCGACGTCGAGGGCATCTCCTGGCTGGCCGGCCATCTGCGCGCCCGCCGCTCCGCACTCGTCTGCGTCACCCACGACCGCTGGTTCCTCGACCAGGTCTGCACGCGCATGTGGGACGTCCAGCGCGGCAGCGTCCACGAGTACGAGGGCGGCTACAGCGACTACGTCTTCGCCCGTGCCGAACGGGAACGGATCGCCGCCACCGAGGAGGGCAAGCGGCAGAACCTGATGCGCAAGGAGCTGGCCTGGCTGCGCCGGGGCGCCCCCGCCCGTACCTCCAAGCCGCGCTACCGCATCGAGGCGGCCAACGAGCTGATCGCGGACGTGCCGCCGCCCCGTGACACCAGCGCGCTGATGAAGTTCGCCAACGCCAGGCTCGGCAAGACCGTCTTCGACCTGGAGGACGTGACCGTCCAGGCCGGGCCCAAGACACTGCTCACCCACCTCACCTGGCAGCTCGGCCCCGGCGACCGGATCGGCCTGGTCGGGGTCAACGGCGCGGGCAAGACCTCGCTGCTGCGGGCCCTGGCCGAGGCCGCCCGCACCCAGGGCGAGGAACAGCCCGCAGCCGGGAAGGTCATCGTCGGCAAGACCGTCAAGCTGGCCTACCTCTCCCAGGAGGTCGCCGAGCTGAACCCGAACCTGCGGGTGCTCGAAGCGGTGCAGCAGGTGCGCGACCGGGTCGACCTCGGCAAGGGCCGGGAGATGACCGCGGGGCAGCTCTGCGAGCAGTTCGGCTTCACGAAGGAGAAGCAGTGGACCCCGGTCGGCGACCTGTCGGGCGGTGAGCGGCGCCGGCTGCAGATCCTGCGGCTGCTGATGGACGAGCCCAACGTCCTCTTCCTCGACGAGCCCACCAACGACCTCGACATCGAGACCCTGACCCAGCTGGAGGACCTGCTCGACGGCTGGCCCGGGTCGATGATCGTGATCTCCCACGACCGGTTCTTCATCGAGCGCACCACGGACCGGGTGCTGGCGCTGCTCGGCGACCGCTCGCTGCGGATGCTGCCGCGCGGCATCGACGAGTACCTGGAGCGCAGGCGGCAGATGGCGGCGGCCGGCATCCCGGCCGCGGTGGCGCCCACGACGTCCTCGCAGCCCGCCGCCGCTCCGGCGCCGGGCGTTTCGCCGCAGGAGGCGCGTGCGGCGAAGAAGGAACTGCAGAAGGTGGAGCGGCAGCTCGACAAGATGTCGACCCGCGAGACGACGCTGCACGCGCAGATCGCCGACAACGCGACGGACTTCGAGAAGGTGGCGAAGCTGGACGCCGAGTTGCGTGAACTGGTCGCGGAGCGCGATGTGCTGGAGATGCGCTGGCTGGAACTGGCCGAGGACGCCTGACCGTTGAGCCGCACCGCCGCACCGCCGCACGACCCGTGCGGCTGGTGCGGCCGATGTGTCGATGGTGGCCTGTGGGGCGCGTGGGGCAGATGGTAGAAAGAGATCTTGCCCGCGCGCGGTAGCCGGACCGTGCCACACCGCAGGTGACACCAGGAACAGGGGGACGGGCCGATGAGCCAGCCGCCCGGACAGCAGCCGCCGCAGGGTGAGTTCGGGGCCCCTTACGGCCCGCCGCCCGAGTCGTTCCCGCCCCCGGGCCAAGGCACGGCGCAGCCGTCCGGCCCCTACACACCACCCGCGCAGCCCGGCCCGTACACACCACCCGCGCAGCCCGCGCCGGGTTACGGGTACCCGCCGCAGCCCGCGCCCGGATACGGGTACCCGACGCAGCCCGGCCCGCACGCGCAGCCCACCCAGCCCGGTTACGGCATCCCGGCGCAGCAGCCACCGCCGCAGCCGCCGCGGCCCGGCGGGTCCGGCGGCGGGCGTTTCCGCGGCGGGACCCGGACGATCGTCGGCGCCGTGCTCGCGGTGGCGCTGCTGGCCGGCGGCGGCATCTGGTTCGCGCTCGACGGGGACGCCGGGAGCGGGAAGCCCACGGCCGGACCGGCGCACAGCTCGGGGCAGCCGGACACCTCCCCGTCCCCCTCGCCGACCGTGAGCAAGGGCGGGGACGAGGACCTGATCAGCCCCGCCGAGGAGACGGCCGCCGTCAACGCGAAGCGCAAGCCGGGCGAGGCGAAGATGCTCTGGCTCCAGAAGGGCGGCGTCGATCTGCCCCAGGGCGGCGAGGACGTGTACGGCCCCTGGTTCTCCGGCGACACCGTCGTCACCGCGATGTACCGCACTGTCACCGGGTACGACATCAACGACGGCTCGCGCAAGTGGAGCCTGCGGCTCAGCACCACCGCGTGTGCCGCGCCCTCGCAGCCCACCGACGACGGCAGAATCGTCCTGGGCGTCAAGCGCACCACCGCCGGCGACTCGGAGTGCAACGGCCTCCAGATGGTCGACCTGGACACGGGGAAGGCCGGCTGGCACAAGACGTACGTCCGCCAGGGCATCTGGGACGGGCTCTCCGACCTCAGGATGTCCACCAACGGCGACACCGTGACCGTGGGGCGCACCTCCAGGAGCGACGCCTTCCGGGTCAGCGACGGGAAGGCGGTGTTCGGCAAACTGCCCGGCAACTGCCAGCCGTTCGGGTTCGCAAGCGGTGAGGTGGCCATCGCGGCGGCCAGTTGCCAGACCGCCGCCGACGACCACAAGGAACACCAGGTGCAGCGGATCGACCCCGCGACCGGCAAGCGGCTGTGGACGTACAAGGTCAAGAAGGGCTGGCAGGTCGAGCAGATCTACTCCGCCGACCCCATCGTCATCTCGCTCAAGCAGCCGGATAAGTGGGGCATCCTCGTCCTCAACGCCGACGGCACCTACCGCACCCAGCTCTCCGGCGGGCCGGGCGACTACCAGGTCGCGTGCGACAAGGCCCTGATCGTCAAGGGCCCCAACCTCGACAACTGCCTCGGGGTGGCCGCCGACGCGGACACCTTCTACATGGCGACCAAGGCCGTCGACCTCAAGGCCGGTGACGGCAACAAGGTCGCCGCCTTCGACCTGGCCACCGGCAAGCACAAGTGGTCGGTCCGGTCCCCGGCCCAGCAGCCCCTGACCCCGCTGCGGACGGAGGGCGGCAAGCTGCTGATGTACCTCGGCGCCGCCAGGAACAAGGGCGGCGGCATCGCCTCCGTGCCGAGTACCGGGGGCAGTTGGGGCATGGTGCTGCGGCACCCGGTGTCGGGCGCGCCCACCGAGCGCGGGTTCTCCCTCTCGCGCATCACCTACGTGGGCGGACGCTCCTACCTCACCCAGGCGAGGATCAGCGGCATCGAGGACGGGGACGAGATCGAGGAGCGGTCGATGGCCGCCTTCGGGAGCTGACGGGCCGTAGGCGTAACGGCAGCATCACGGCCCGGTTCTCCCTTGGGAACAGGGGTGGACCGAACCGGGGCCCGTGCCGGGGCGGGTGGTAGAAAGAAGCCCCGCTCGACTGTCGTAACACTGCGGGATCCATGCCCGATTCGCTCCATTTCGCTGGAGATTCAGGGGGTCTTGTCCGACTCCCCTGAGCCCAGGCGAAATCGCGGGGGAGTCCGGAACGGGCACCGGACCGCACGAAGGGGGACGCGCTGATGACCCAGCCGCCCAGCCAGCAACCGCCGCAGGGAGGCTTCGGCGCTCCGAAGGAGCCGCCGCACGGGGTCCCGCAGCCGCCCCAGGGCCCGCCGCAGACCCCGCCGCCCCCCGCGCAGCCGCCCCAGGCACCGGCCGCCCCGCCGGGCCCGCCGGCCGCGCAGCCGGGTTACGGCTACCCGCAGCAGCCGGGCCAGCCGCAGCAGCCCCCGTACGGTCAGCAGCCCGGTCCCTACGGTCAGCAGCCGCCGCAGCAGCCCGGCCCGTACGGCCAGCAGCAGCCGGGCCCCTACGCCCAGCAGCCCGGTCCCTACGGCCAGCCGCAGCAGCCCGGTCCCTACGGTCAGCAGCAGCCCGGGTACGGCTACCCGCAGCAGCAGTACCCCACCGCACCGCTTCCCGGGGGCCCGGGGGGTCCCGGCGGCCGCAGCCCCTTCAAGGGGAAGCCCGCGATGATCATCGGTGCCTCGGTCGCCGTGCTGCTGGTGGCCGTCGGCGGTGTCTACCTGGCCACGAGCGGCGGCGACGACGACAAGAAGCCCGTCGCGAAGGAGAGCACCAGCGACCCGAAGCCGTCCGTCTCGCCCTCCGTGGACGAGGGCGACGGCAACGGGACGGGCCGTGAGGGCAACGACGACCTGAACGCCGGGCGCAAGGCCGGCGAGGCCAAGGTCCTCTGGCTCCAGAAGAACGACGTCGACCTCCCGCGCAACGGCGCCGACGTGTACGGCCCCTGGATAGTCGGCGACACCATCGTCAAGGGCATGTACCGCACCGTCTCCGGCTACTCGGTGGCCGACGGCAAGGAGAAGTGGTCGCTGAAGCTGGGCACGGACATCTGCTCCGCACCGGCGCAGACCACCACCGACGGCAAGATCGTCATCGGGGTGAAGGACGGCACCACCAGCAAGGCGAACTGCGCGGACCTCCAGCTGATCGACCTCAACACCGGCAAGGCCGGCTGGAAGAAGTCGATCAAGAGCAGTGGACTGTTCGACATGTTGTCGGACATCTCCCTCGCGATCAGCGGCGACACCGTGACGGTCGGCCGCACCGGCGCCTCCAACGCCTTCCGGGTGAGCGACGGCAAGGCGCTGTTCGGCAAGCGCTCCGGCAACTGCCAGCCGTTCTCCTTCGCGGGCGGCGCCAAGCTGATCGCCGCGACCAACTGCCGCACCGAGGACGTCGAGAACCCGCAGCAGGAGGTCGAGGAGATCGACCCGGTCACCGGGAAGCCCAAGTGGACGTACAAGCCCGCGCGCGGCTGGGAGATCGACCGGTTCTACTCGGTGAGCCCGCTCATCGTCTCGCTGACCAAGGGCAGCGGCGACGCCAAGAAGTGGAGTGTCCTCGCGCTCAAGGAGAACGGCTCGCTCCGCTCCCAGGTCATCAGTGACAAGGGCGACTCGTTCGCGACCAACTGCGGCGGCACCTTCGCCATCTTCGGCAAGTCCGTCGACGGCTGCGCGGGCGTCGCCACCGACCCCAACACGCTCTACATGGCGACGCAGGACGACACCAGCGGCACCGCCCGGACCAACAAGGTCGTCGCGTTCAACCTGAACACCGGCAAGACCAAGTGGAAGGCGAACGCCCCGGCCGAGCAGACGATGCAGCCGATGCGCATGGAGGGTGGCAACCTGCTGCTCTACGTCGACGCCGGCTACGGCAAGGGCGGCGGGATCGCCAGCCTGGCACCGGCCGGCGGCACCCCGCAGATGGTGCTGCAGCACCCGGACTCCACCTCGGAGATCGAGAGCTCCTTCTACAACGAGAAGGTCCTCTACGCGGGCGGCCGTTCGTTCGTCACGAGCGGGCGGGTCAGCGCCAGCAACGACAAGGAAGAGCTGGAGACGAAGACCATGATGGCCTTCGGCAAGTAGCGGCTCACCGCGGCACCCGCAGGAACCCGCCGGCCGAGGACGGCAGCAGAACCGTCCTCGGCCGGCTCAGGCCCCCCGACTGACTCTCCTTCTCCCAGAGGTACCCAACGCCATGACACAGCCGCCCCAGCCGCCGCCCAACGAACCGCCGCAGGGCGGGTTCGGCGCACCGCAGGACCCGCCGCCCGGCGGTTTCGGCGCACCGACGCCGCCGCCCGCCGACCCGTTCGGCAAGCCGCCGGCCGCCCCGCCGGCCACCCCGCCCCCGGGCGGGTACGGCACCCCGCCGCCCGCCGGCCCGCCCCAGCAGCAGCCGGGCTACGGCTACCCGCAGACGCCCCCGCCCGGCCAGCCGCAGCAGCAGCCCGGCTACGGCTTCCCGCAGGGCCAGCCGCAGCAGCCCGGTTACGGGTTTCCGCCCGGCCAGCCCCAGCAGCAGCCCGGCTACGGCTACCCGCAGCAGGGCCGGCCCCCGCAGGGCTACGGGTACCCGACCGCCCCGATGCAGCAGCCGGGTCAGCCGCCGCAGAACGGGAACGGGCCGAAGAAGTTCTCCACCCAGGCACAGATCATCGTCGCCGCGGTGGTCGCCGTGGTGCTGATCGTCGGCGGCGGCGTCTGGTACGCCTCCAGCGGTGGCGACGGCGACGGCAAGAAGGACGAGGCGTCCACCTCCGCCGGCACCGACGGCGAGAACAAGGGCGGCGACGGCAAGGACCTCGGCGGCGGCAGCGGCCAGGAGAAGGTCCCGGCGAACACCAGGAGCACGGTCGCCTTCCAGCTGCCGCAGCCCAAGGTCACCGACGTCACCACGGTCGACGGGTCCTGGCTGACGGACAAGGCGTACGTGAAGACGGGCGTCAACGAGATCATCGGCTACGACCCGGCCAAGGGCACCAAGCTCTGGTCGATCCCGCTGCCCGGCCAGCTCTGCGCCGCCTCCCGGCACATGAGCAAGGACTTCAAGACGGCCGTCGCCTTCGAGGGGGCCAAGCGCACCGCCGCGAAGAAGTACCAGAGCTGCGACCACGTGGGCGCCCTGGACCTCAGCACCGGCAAGCTCATGTGGAGCAAGTCGGTCACCGCCGCCACCGGCGGTGACGAACCCGTCCGCTTCGCCGAGATCACCCTCAGCGGCACCACGGTCGCCGCGGCCGGCACCGACGGCGGCGCCGCCTTCGACCTGAACACCGGCGCCGAGCGCTGGAAGCCCAAGGTGAGCACCGACCGCTGCTACGACAGCGGGTACGGCGGCGGCGACGCGCTCGCCGTGGTCCGCAGGTGCGGCGCGTACGACGACCCCCAGCTCACCATCCAGGCGCTGAACCCGACCTCGGGCGCCCCGCTCTCCTCGTACAAGATGCCGCCCGGTGTCGAGTACGCGAGCATCGTCTCCACCAAGCCCCTGGTGGTCGCGGCCGACGTCGGCGACACCGCGGGTGACGGCAGCGGGATCTCCGACTTCTTCTCGATCGACGCCGCCACCGGCAAGCTGCTGGCCCGGATTCCGGCCGACGGGGAGAAGTACGCGGCCAGCTGCCGCTCCACCGAGGTCGAGAGCTGCCAGCAGGTCGCGGTCGGCAACAACCGCGTCTACGTGCCCACCGAGGAGCACGACGGCAGCAACGACTCCGCCGGCGACACCAACGAGATCGTCTCCTTCGACCTGGCCACCGGCAAGCAGACCGGCGACCGCGCCGACGCGGGCGACGACTACACGCTGTTCCCGGTCCGCATGGACGGCGGCAACATCATCGCCTACAAGGAGCCCCCCTACGACAAGGGTGGCCAGATCGTCTCCATCGACGGCAGCACCTTCAAGCAGACCGTGCTGATGGAGAACCCGAGCGACGAGACGATCCGGGACGCGGAGACCAGCTTCTCCCCGGAGTACGCCGAATACCGTTACAGCGGTGGGCGGTTGTTCATCTCCGAGACGATGATCAGCAAGCCGCGAGAGAGCTCGCTGGACGACAAGGAGTACCTCGTCGTCGCGTTCGGCGCGAACTGACCTGACGTCAGCAGGAACCCCCGGCCCTGCCGGTCGCTCAGTCGACCGGCAGGGCCGGCCGCTTTTGCGCAGTCAGGTTATGACCCTCAAGTGGGCCGGAACGGAACACGATTGGGCAATCCATGGCCATTCCACGGGCCTTCTGCGGCTAAGACGCACGCGGCGTCGAACATCCGTGTAACTTGCCGGGTCTAGTGCGCGGCACTAGAAGGCCAGGGGGCCCGGCGCCAGTGCTACGGGGGTTTGCTCGATGAGCGTGCGGCTGATGGTGGTCGATGACCACCGACTGCTCGCCGAGGCGCTCGCCTCGGCGCTCAAACTACGCGGTCACCGGGTGCTCGCCGCCGCCGCGCCCACCTCGGGAGCGGCGGACCTGGTGGTCGGCCGGGCTCCGGAGGTCTGCCTGTACGGCACCGCGGCACCCGCCGCACCGGGCGCCTTCGACCCGATCGTGCGGATCAGGCGCGAGCGCCCGCAGATCGCCGTGGTGGTGCTCGGTCCGGTGCCCAGCCCGCTGGGCATCGCGGCCGCCTTCGCGGCGGGCGCCGCCGGCTACGTCCGCCACGACGAGCGCATCGAGGGCGTCGAGCGGGCCATCGTCAAGGCGCGGGCCGGCGAGGCGGCGGTCGCGCCGCAACTGCTCCAGGGCGCCTTCGCGGAGCTGCTCAACCCGGCGGTCCAGCCGGACGACGAGGGGCAGCGGCTCCTCCAGCTGCTCACCCCGCGCGAGGTCGAGGTCCTGGTCCGGGTCGCGGAGGGCGAGGGCACCCGGCTGATCGCGGCCGGGATGCGGATCGCGCCGAGCACCGCCCGTACCCATGTGCAGCGGGTCCTGATGAAGCTGGGTGTCGGCTCCCGGCTGGAGGCGGCCGCGCTGGCCGCCCGTACCGGGCTGCTGGACCGGGCCGCCGGTACGCGGGAGGGGCCGGACCCCGTCGGCTGACGGTGTCCGGCCCCTCCCGGCGGTGACTGCGCGGCGGCGGATCAGCTGCCGGGCGTGCCCGTGGTGTCCTGGGCCGCGTCCGACGGCGGGACGGGTGCCTGGACCGGCCGCAGCTTCAGCCAGACCAGGAAGAACAGCCCGAGCGCCAGCATGGCCAGGCCGGTCCACAGGTTGATGTGGACGCCCTCGGCCTTCTTCAGGTCAGCGTCGGACGGGCTGATTCCCGCGATGGTGACGATGACTCCGTAGACCACGAAGAGACCGCCGATGATCGTCCGGATGTCGAAGAGGCGGGCCGCCGTGGCCGACTTCTTCTCCAGCTCGGAGACTTCCTTGTGCATTTCGGACATGGTGAGTTACTCCGATCAGAACGAGTAGGGGACGTAGCACAGGGCGGCGAGCACGATCGCGCCCCAGCCCAGCAGGGCCGGCTTGCGGTACCAGGCGTCGTCGCCCTCCGCGGGCGCCTCCTGGAGGCCGGGCGACTCGGTTCCGTATACGAGACCGGCCAGTTCGGCCTCCGGCTTGGGGGCGGTGAACAGCGTGACGACGATCATCACGACCGCACCGGCGACGAACCCGACGATCGCGGAGACGAAGTTGGCGCCCTGGTCGCTCGGGATGTCGATGATGCCCTGCTTGTAGATGACGAAGTAGTTGACCATCGCGGCCGTGGTGCCCGCCAGCAGGCCCCAGACACCGGACTTCATCGAGGCGCGCTTCCAGAACATCCCGATGATGAAGACCACGAAGAGCGGGACGTTGAAGAAGGAGAACAGCGTCTGGAGGTAGCTCATGATGTTGGAGAAGCTGGCGGCGATGAACGCGGTGCCGATGGAGGCCAGCACCCCGACGACCGTGATCCCCCGGCCGAAGCGCAGGTAGTACGCGTCCGACTGGTCCTTCTTCACGTACCGCGCCCAGATGTCCGTGGTGAACACGGTGTTGAACGAGGAGACGTTGGCGGCCATGCCCGCCATGAACGCGGCCAGCAGGCCGGTCACCGCGATGCCGAGGACACCGTTGGGCAGCAGCTCCCGCATCAGCAGCGGGATCGCGTCGTTGTACGTGGTGCCTGAGCCCGCGGTGCCGATGTTCGGCACGATCACGGCGGCGACCAGACCGGGGATCATCACGAGGAAGACGATGAACATCTTCGGGAACGCGGCGATCAGCGGGGTGCGCTGAGCGGCCGAGAGGTTCTTCGCGGACAGCGCGCGCTGCACCTCGGCGAAGTTCGTCGTCCAGTAGCCGAACGAGAGCACGAAGCCCAGGCCGAGGACGATCGTCAGCCAGTTGGCACCGAGCGGGTTGGCGTCACCGATGCCGGTGCCGCCCCAGGCGCTCATGAAGTTCGAGCCGTGACTGGAGGTCAGCGAGTCGCTCAGCCCGTCCCAGCCGCCGACGCGCTTGAGACCCAGGATGGTCAGCGGGATCAGCGCGGCGAGGATGACGAAGAACTGCAGTACCTCGTTGTAGATGGCGGAGGAGAGCCCGCCGATGGTGATGTAGATCAGGACGAAGAGGCCCGCGACGACGATCGCGACCCACTGCGGCCAGCCCAGGAGGGCCTCCACCACGATCGACAGGGCGTACAGGTTGACGCCCGCGATCAGGACCGCCGAGAAGGCGAAGAGTATGGAGCTCAGCAGGTGTGCCGACTTGTCGAAGCGGTGGAGCAGGAACTCCGGTACGGAGCGGACCTTGGACTTGTAGTAGAAGGGCATCATCACGAGGCCCAGGAAGACCATGGCCGGGATGGCGCCGATCCAGTACCAGTGGACGACCGCGACGCCGTACTGAGCGCCGGTCGCCGCCATGCCGAGGATCTCGGTGGCGCCGAGGTTGGCCGCCACGAAGGCCAGACCGGTCACCCATGCGGGCAGTGACCGTCCGGAGAGGAAGAAGTCGAGGCTCGTCTTCACGCTCGCGCGAGCGGCGAAGCCGATGCCGAGAACGACGACGAAGTAGATCGCCAGGATCGTGTAATCGAGCCCGTTCGTGGGGAGCCGGAGCCCGGATGCCAGAGAGTGCATGGGGGGAACTCGCTTCGTTGCGTGTACTGAACCCGAAGGAAACTACGCCCTTGTGTTCAGAAAATGAACAGTTCCATTGAGGTTCTTTGTTTGATTGTGATCGTATGGCCCGGAAACCTGGCCTTAATCCACGGGAACCCCACAGGAACGGGGCGGAACCCGGCGGGAATCGCGCGTAAGCCGCGCGAAGGCCGCGCGAGACCCAGATCACATCCGGCCGCACTCGGCGGGTGCCGACTCATTGACGTGTCTGTTGATTTGTGGTTCATTGTGTTGGGTTATGTTTGGGAGGAGTCTGGTGAAGAAGACGGTTACGACGCTCGCCGACGGCCGGGAGCTGCTCTATTTCGACAGCCGCGACGACGTGGTCCGGGACGCCGTCGACCGGCGGCCGCTCGACGCCGTCGCGACTTCCTCCGAGATCCGCCGGGACCCCCTGCTGGGGGACAGCGTCGCCGTCGCCTCGCACCGTCAGGGCCGCCCGTACCACCCGCCGGCCGACGAGTGCCCGCTCTGCCCCTCCCAGGAGGGACGGCTCAGCGAGATCCCCGACGACCACTACGACGTCGTCGTCTTCGAGAACCGCTTCCCCTCGCTCGCCGGTGACTCCGGCCGCTGCGAGGTCGTCTGCTTCACCTCCGACCACGATTCGTCGTTCGCCGGTCTCAGCGAGGAACAGGCCGGACTGGTGCTGGAGGCCTGGACCGACCGCACCGCCGAGTTCGCCGGGCTCGACCAGGTCGAGCAGGTGTTCTGCTTCGAGAACCGGGGCGCCGAGATCGGCGTCACGCTCGGCCACCCGCACGGGCAGATCTACGGCTACCCGTTCGTCACCCCGCGCACCGAGCTGATGCTCCGCTCGATGGAGAAGCACCGCGCGGAGACCGGCGGCAACCTCTTCGACGACCTCGTCGCCCGGGAGCTGGCCGACGGCGACCGGATCGTGATCTCCGGCGAGCACTGGGTCGCCTTCGTGCCGTACGCGGCCCACTGGCCCTACGAGGTCCACCTCTACCCGCTGCGCCGCGTCCCCGACCTGCGGGAGCTCGATGACGCCGAGCGCACAGAGTTCGCACAGATCTATCTGGAACTCTTGAGGCGGTTCGACCGGATATTCGGCCCCGGCCGGCCTCCGACGCCCTACATCTCGGCCTGGCACCAGGCACCTTTCGGCATCCCCGACCGGGAGGAGTTCGCGCTCCACCTCGAGCTCTTCACCGTGCGACGGACCACCAGCAAGCTGAAGTTCCTCGCGGGTTCCGAATCCGGCATGAGTGTGTTCATCAACGATGTGCCGCCGGAGGCCGCGGCCGCGCGACTGCGAGAGGTAGCGAGCGAGTGAGCAAGACCCCCAAGAAGTACCTGGTGACCGGCGGCGCGGGATACGTGGGCAGCGTGGTCGCCCAGCACCTGCTGGAGGCCGGGCACACGGTCACCGTCCTCGACGACCTCTCCACCGGATTCCGCGCGGGCGTCCCGGCCGGCGCCGAGTTCGTCGAGGGCCGCGTCCAGGACGCCGCGAAGTGGCTTGACCCCTCCTACGACGGGGTGCTGCACTTCGCCGCGTACTCCCAGGTCGGCGAGTCCGTCACCGACCCGGAGAAGTACTGGGTCAACAACGTCGGCGGCTCCACCGCCCTGCTCGCCGCCATGCGCGGGGCCGGGGTGCGCACCCTGGTCTTCTCCTCCACCGCCGCCACCTACGGCGAGCCGGTCTCCAGCCCCATCACGGAGGCCGACCCCACGGCCCCGACCAGCCCCTACGGCGCCACCAAGCTCGCCGTCGACCACATGATCACCGGCGAGGCGGCCGCCCACGGGCTCGCCGCCGTCTCGCTGCGCTACTTCAACGTGGCCGGGGCGTACGGCAGCTGCGGCGAACGGCACAGCCCCGAGTCCCACCTGATCCCGCTGGTCCTCCAGGTCGCCCTCGGGCAGCGCGAGTCGATCTCCGTGTACGGCGACGACTACCCCACCCCCGACGGCACCTGCGTCCGCGACTACATCCACGTCGCCGACCTGGCCGACGCGCACCTGCTCGCCCTCGACGCCGCCACCGCGGGCGAGCACCTGATCTGCAACCTCGGCAACGGCAACGGCTTCTCGGTCCGCGAGGTCATCGAGACGGTCCGCGAGGTCACCGGCCACCCGGTCCCCGAGACCGCGGCCCCGCGCCGCGGCGGCGACCCGGCCGTCCTCGTCGCCTCCGCCGCCACCGCCAGGGAGCGCCTCGGCTGGCAGCCGGCCCGCGCCGACCTGGCCGGAATCGTCTCCGACGCCTGGACGTTCGCCCGCCGAGAGGAGCCCACCGCACCATGACCGACACCGCTGAGCCCACCGTCGCCACCGAGCCGGCCGAGTCATCCGCCGAGCTCACCGCCTCCTTCACCGAGCTGTACGGGACCGCCCCCGAGGGGATCTGGGCCGCCCCCGGCCGGGTCAACCTGATCGGTGAGTACACCGACTTCAACGACGGCTTCGTGATGCCGCTCGCCCTGCCGCACGCCGCGCGGGCCGCCGTCGCCCGGCGCACCGACGGTGTGCTGCGGCTGCACTCCACCGATGTGCCGGGCGGCGTCGTCCAGCTCCGCGTCGACGAGCTGGCCCCGCATTCCGGCCACGGCTGGGCCGCCTACCCGGCCGGCGTGCTCTGGGCGCTGCGCGAGGCCGGCCACCCGGTCACCGGCGCCGACATCCAGCTGACCTCCACCGTCCCCACCGGCGCCGGGCTCTCCTCGTCCGCCGCCCTCGAAGTGGTCACCGCCCTCGCCCTGAACGACCTCTTCGGGCTCGGGCTCAGCCACGCCGAGCTGGCGGTGCTGGCCCAGCGCGCGGAGAACGCCTTCGTCGGCGTCCCCTGCGGCGTCATGGACCAGATGGCCTCGGCCTGCTGCACCGAGGGCCACGCCCTGCACCTGGACGCCCGCGACCTCACCCAGCGCCAGGTCCCCTTCGACCTGGCCGCCCACGGCCTCCAGCTCCTCGTCGTCGACACCCGCGTCAAGCACGCGCTCGGCGACGGCGCCTACGCGGAACGCCGCGCGGCCTGCGAGGAGGGCGCCCGGCTGCTCGGGATCAGCACGCTGCGCGAGCTCCCCTACGAGGGGCTGGGCGCCGGGCTCGGCACACTGGCCGCCGCCGGCGCGGACGAGGCCGTCGTGCGCTGCGTGCGCCACGTGGTCAGCGACAACCAGCGCGTCGAGCAGGTCATCGCACTGCTCGACGCGGGCGACGTCCGCGCCGCCGGTCCGGTCCTCACACAGGGCCACGTCTCGCTCCGGGACGATCTGCGGGTCTCCTGCGTGGAGCTGGACCTGGTGGTCGAGGCGGCGAACGCGGCCGGGGCGCTCGGTGCGCGGATGACCGGCGGCGGCTTCGGCGGCTCGGCGATCGTGCTCCTGGAGGAGGCGCAGGCGGACACCGTCACCAAGTCGGTTCAGGAGGCGTTCACTTCGGCCGGCTACGCGGTCCCTCGGGTCTTCCCCGCCGTCCCTTCGGCGGGCGCCCACCGGATCCTCTGATCCGAACGAAGGGCCCTAGCCGAGCCGCTTGGTGAGGGTGAACTCCGTGATGCCCGGCGGATAGTCCTCGACCCGCCCGGTCACTTCGTAACCCCGCTCCCGGTAGAAGTCCGGGGCCTGGAAGTCCCAGGTCTCCAGCCGGGAGCGGGTGCAGTCCCGGTCGGTGCGGGCCACCCGTTCCGCCTCGGCGAGCAGCCGTGAGCCGAGACCGAGACCCCGGTGCGCCGCGTCGACCCAGAGCAGGTCCACATGGAGCCAGTGCGCCCAGGTCCGCCCGGTCAGCCCGGCCGCGACCTCCCCCCGCTCGTCCAGCGCCCATACCTCCAGTGGGAGTTCGCGCCCTGCGGGACCGCTGCGCAGCGCGCGGATCTCCGCGGAACCGGCCGTGTTGTCCTCACGGAGCCGCCTGCTCAGCAACTGACGACGTTCCCTGTCCACTTCTGTCTCAAAACGGAACATGCACAACACCCTAGGACTGCCTGAGCCCTCACTTCCGCGAATCGCCTCCCGCTCGGGTCGGCCGCCCGTACGCTGAGGCACAGCACCGGTGGGGGCCGGTGCTGATTCAGGGGTACGAGACAGCCGGGTGCGACACCCGGGTGGGGGGTGGCAGTCGGTGCACGGCGGCGGCCGTGGCACCGCGGTCCGGTTCCCCGTTCCGGGTGTCGTACCCGTGCCTGTCCGTCGCTGACGGGGGGCGCACGCTACGGGGTGCCCCAGAACACACAGCATGGGGGTGCCTGTGGTCCGTATCCGGGTTCTCGTGGTCGACGACCACCGCATTTTCGCCGAATCGCTCGCCGCGGCGCTCGCGGCCGAACCCGACGTCGACGTCGCGGCGGCGGGCAGCGGCCCGGCCGCCCTGCGCTGCCTGGAGCGCGCGGCCGCCGAGGGGCGCGGTTACGACGTGATGCTGGTCGACGCCGAGCTCGGCATCCTGGCCCCGGCGGGCGGCCGCAGGGCCACCGGCCCGGTGGCGGTGCCCGCCCAGGCCGCCGGGGGAGACGGGCAGACCGACGGCATCTCGCTGGTCGCCGGGGTCCGCGCGAACCGGCCCTCGGTGCGCACGGTGGTGCTCGCGGAGAAGGACGACCCGCGCCGGGCCGCGCTCGCGCTGCAGGCCGGGGCCTGCGGCTGGGTCGCCAAGGACTGTTCGCTGCAGCGGCTGCTGGCGGTTGTCCGGGGGGTGCTGCGCGACGAGACGCATCTGCCTCCCGCGCTGCTCACCGGGGTGCTGCGGGAGCTGCTTGCGGACCGCAAGCACCGCAGCGAGAGCGAGGAGCTCGTCGAGTCGCTGACCCCGCGCGAGCGCGAGGTGCTGCGTTGCATGGTGGCCGGGCTCGGCCGCAAGGCGGTGGCGGAGCGGCTGTTCCTCTCCCCGCACACGGTGCGTACCCACATGCAGAACGTGCTGGGCAAGCTGGGGGTGCACTCGACGCTGGCCGCGGTCGCGCTGGCGAGACGGGCGGGCGTCGGCCCGGCCGATCCGACGGCGCCCCAGGAGCCCGGTCTAGGACCTGTCCAGCAGATCATGTGACGTTCCGGCCGGTTGCGCATCGGTGGCGAGGTCCGCGTCCGTGATGGGCCGGACCACCCGGCACGGCGTACCGAGCGCGACGCTCATCGCGGGGATGCTGCGGCTGACCACGCTGCCCGCGCCGATGACCGAGCCGTAGCCGATCCGGACACCGGGCAGGGCCACGACGTTGCTGCCGATCCACACCTTGTCCTCGATCACGATCGGCTCGGAGAACCGGCCGAAGTCCGCCCGGCGCGCGGGGTGCAGTGGGTGTCCGGTCGTCGTCAGGGTGACGCTCGGAGCGATCATGACGTCGTTGCCGATACGGATGTCGACGAACGTCAGGTTCACGTTGCCGAAGAAGTTGTCGCCGATGTGTACGTTGCTGCCGAACGCGGCGTGGAACGGGGCCTGAAGGATGGCACGTTCGCCGACGGAGCCGAGGATCTCGCCGAGGAGCCTTCGGCGCCGCTCCTGCTGGCCGGGGGGCGTGTGGTTGTACGCGAAGATCTCGTCCTCGCGGCGGCGGGGGGCCAGGAACGCCGCCTCGGACTCGGTGTAGACGAGCCCCTTGGCGATCCGGGCGCGTATCTCGTCGTGGTCGGCGTCAGTCATGGTGCGGTGTTCCCTTCGTCCGGTGTCCCAGCTCGGTGAGCCGGAGCGCGTACTCCTGGGCGATCGCCCCGTTCGGGGCCGCCGTCCTCGCTTCCTCGTACATCGCCGCCGCCTCCCGCGTACGGCCGAGGCGGCGCAGCGCGTCCGCGCGGACCGCGGCCAGGGCGTGGTAGCCGGCCAGTTCCCTCGGCGTACCGAGCGCGTCGACGGCGTCGAGCTGGGCCTGCGGGCCGTCGCGCCTGCCGAGGGCGACGGCGCGGTTGAGGGCGACGACCGGGTTCGTACGCAGGGCGAGGAGGCGGTCGTACAGGGCCACGATCGCCGCCCAGTCGGTCGCGGCGGCGTCCGGGACCGCTCTCCTTGCTGCCGTTCCGAACGTTTCATGAAGACGACGAACGGCGTCCGCCGAATCCGACAGCCCGACGGGAAGAGTTCTGACGACAGCCCCCGCCAACGCGAGTCGCCCGATCTCTTGACGTGCCCCTGACCGAATGGCTTCATGGATGCGCACCGGTATGGGAGCGCTCCCATACCGGTGGTCCGCTCTCCTCCTCCCTCATCTGGAGCCGCAGTGAGTACAGCGAGACATCCGGCGAAGAGTCCCGCCACCGTCATCCTCACCGTCCTGGCCACCCTGCTCGGTCTCCTCGCGCTCGGCGGCCTCGCCCCGGCGCGGGCCGCCGCCGCGGGTACCGGCCTGCACATCAGCGACGGCCGCCTGGTCGAGGGCAACGGCGACGACTTCATCATGCGCGGGGTCAATCACGCGCACACCTGGTACCCGGGCGAGACCGAGTCGACGGCCGACATCAAGGCGACCGGCGCCAACACCGTCCGGGTCGTGCTCTCCGACGGCTACCGGTGGAGCAAGAACGGGCCCGACGACGTCGCCGCCGTCATCGCCCGGTGCAAGGCGAACCGGCTCATCTGCGTCCTGGAGGTGCACGACACCACCGGGTACGGGGAGGACTCCGCCGCCGGCACGCTGGACCACGCGGCCGACTACTGGATCGGGCTGAAGGACGTCCTGGCCGGCCAGGAGGACTACGTCGTCATCAACATCGGCAACGAGCCCTGGGGCAACACCGATCCCGCCGGCTGGACCGCCCCCACCACCGCCGCGGTCAAGAAACTGCGCGCCGCCGGGTTCGCGCACACGATCATGGTGGACGCGCCGAACTGGGGCCAGGACTGGCAGAACGTCATGCGGGACAACGCACGGGCGGTGTACGACGCCGACCCGACCGGGAATCTGCTCTTCTCGATCCACATGTACAGCGTCTACAACACCGCCCAGAAGGTCACCGACTACCTGAACGCCTTCGTGGACGCCGGACTGCCCCTGGTCATCGGCGAGTTCGGCGGACCGGCCGACCAGTACGGCGACCCGGACGAGGACACCATGATGTCGGAGGCCCAGCGGCTCGGGCTCGGCTGGATCGCCTGGTCGTGGAGCGGCAACACCGACCCGGTCCTCGACCTGGCCATCGGCTTCGACCCGGCGCGGCTCAGCTCCTGGGGCGAGCGCGTCTTCCACGGCGCCGACGGCATCGCGCAGACCTCCCGCGAGGCCGCGGTCTACGGCGGCGCCCCGTCGGACACCGAGGCCCCGACGGCTCCGGGCGTCCCGGCCGCCTCCGCCGTGACCGACACCTCCGCGACCCTGACCTGGGCCGCGTCCTCGGACAACGTCGCCGTCGCCGGCTACGACGTCGTCCGCGTCAACGGCGCCACGGAGACCGCGGCCGCCTCGTCGGCCACCCGGAGCGTCACCCTCACGGGTCTGAGCGCCGACACCGCGTACTCCTTCGCGGTCTACGCGCGGGACGCGGCCGGCAACCGTTCGGCGCGGTCGGCCGCCGTGAGCGTCACCACGGACGTGGGCTCCACCACGCCGGCCGGCACGTGCTCGGTCGGTTACAAGGTGGTCGGCGAGTGGCAGGGCGGCTTCCAGGGCGAGATCACCATCCGCAACACCGGCACCGCCGCCATCGACGGCTGGACGCTCGGCTTCGCCTTCGCCGACGGCCAGACGATCAGCAACATGTGGGGCGGTACGCCCCGGCAGACGGGCGGCTCGGTGAGCGTCACACCGGCCTCGTACACCTCCGGGATCGCCCCGAACGGCACGGTGACCGTGGGCTTCACCGGCAACCGGAGCGGTACGAACGCGGCCCCGGACGGGTTCACCCTCAGCGGCGCGGCCTGCGCGGTCGCGTGACACGGCGCCGGCCGGCGGGGGCTCCCGCCCCGGCCGGCCGGTGCGCGGTTCTCAGCCGGGGATGTTGTCGAAAGGTGCGGTCAACTGGCGTAGCAGACCGGCTAGTTCGCCGCGCTGCTGGCGGGAGAGCTCGCCGAGGATGGCGCGCTCCTGGGCGAGCAGGCCGGCCAGCGACTGGTCGGCCTTGTCGCGGCCCTCGGCGGTGAGCCGGACCAGTACCCCGCGGCGGTCGCTGGGGTCGGGGAGCCGCTCGACGAGGTTCTTCTTGGTCAGCCGGTCGATGCGGTTGGTCATCGTGCCCGAGGTGACCAGGGTCTGGGTGAGCAGCTGGCCGGGGGAGAGCTGGTACGGATCGCCGGCGCGCCGCAGCGACGTGAGGACGTCGAACTCCCACGGCTCCAGGCTGTGCTCGGAGAAGGCGATCCTGCGGGCCCGGTCGAGGTGGCGGGCCAGCCGGGAGACGCGACTGAGGACCTCGAGTGGTTCCACGTCGAGGTCGGGGCGCTCTCGGCGCCATGCAGCGACCAGCCGGTCGACCTCGTCCTCCATGTGGATCAGTGTAGAGGGTCTGTCGACATGAAGTCTCTTGAATTCGAGTCTCTTGAGTACGAGTGTCTTGACATCAAGATACTTTCGGGATGATCCTGGTCCCCATGACCGCACCGATCTGGGATCCGCAGCAGTATCTGCGCCACGCGGACCACCGCACCCGACCCTTCCACGATCTGCTGGCCCGCGTCCCCCCGCTCCCGGGCGCACCCGCCCACCGGATCGCCGACCTCGGCTGCGGAGCCGGCAACGTCACCGCCCTGCTGGCCGAACGCTGGCCCGGGGCCCGGATCACCGGCTACGACAACTCCCCGCAGATGCTGGAGCGGGCCCGCGCCCACGCCACCGGACTGCTGGACTTCGCCGAGGCCGACGCCTCGGTCTGGACCCCCGCCGAGCCGTACGACCTCATCGTCTCCAACGCGCTGCTCCAGTGGGTGCCCCGGCACGCCGACCGCTTCCCGGTCTGGCTGGACGGCCTCGCCCCCGGCGGCACCCTCGCCCTCCAGGTCCCCGGCAACTTCGAACAGCCCAGCCACGTCCTGATGCGCGAACTGGCCGGCTCCCCGCGCTGGCGCTCCCGGCTGGGCGGCCTGCTGCGCCACGCCGACGCCGTGCTGAGCCCGGCCGGCTATCTGGACCGGCTCACCGGCCCCGGCCGCACCGCCGACGTCTGGGAGACCACCTATCTGCACCTGCTGCCCGGCGAGGACGCCGTCCTGGACTGGGTGAAGGGCACCGGCCTGCGCCCCGTCCTCACCGCCCTCGCCGACGACGAGGAGGCGCAGGGGGTCTTCCTCGCCGAGTACCGCGACCTGCTGCGCACCGCGTACCCGGCTGGCCCGCATGGCACCGTCTTCCCGTTCCGCCGCATCTTCGCCGTCACCCACCGGGAGAACCGATGACCGCCGCCCTCGACCACGTCCAGCTCGCCGCCCCGGCCGGCTCGGAGGACCAGCTGCGCGGCTAATACGTGGGTGTCCTCGGGATGACCGAGATCGCCAAGCCCCCGGTGCTGGCCGCCCGCGGCGGCTGCTGGTTCCAGGCGGGCCCGGTCCAGCTCCACCTGGGCATCGAGGCGGACTTCCGCCCGGCCCGCAAGGCCCACCCGGGGCTGCGGGTGACGGGCATCGGGTCGTACGCGGCCCGGCTGGCGGAGCACGGCGCCGAGGTGCGGTGGGACGAGGACCTGCCCGGCCACCGGCGCTTCTTCAGCCACGACCCGGTGGGCAACCGGCTGGAGTTCCTGGAGCCGGTGACCGGCTGAGAGCCCGGGAACGGGCGCGGGGGACGCGGAAGCGCCCCGCCCCCGGGAGGCCGGTGACGGGGGTCCACAGCGTCCGGCGTCAGTTCTTGCGGTGGCCAATCAGCCGAGGCTTCGACTCCAGGTTCTCCAGCCCGTGCCAGGCCAGATTCACCAGATGCGCCGCCACCTCGGCCTTCTTCGGCTTGCGGGCGTTCACCCACCACTGGCCCGTCAGCGCCACCATGCCGACCAGCGCCTGCGCGTACAGCGGAGCCAGCTTCGGATCGAAGCCCCGGGCCTTGAACTCCAGCCCCAGGATGTCCTCCACCTGGGTGGCGATATCGCTGATGAGCGAGGCGAACGTGCCGGTCGACTGGGCGACCGGCGAATCGCGCACCAGGATCCGGAACCCGTCCGTGTAGGTCTCGATGTAGTCCAGCAGCGCGAACGCCGCCTGCTCCAGCAGCTCACGCGGGTGCCCGGCCGTCAGCGCACTGGTCACCATGTCCAGGAGCTGGCGCATCTCCCGGTCCACCACCACCGCGTACAGCCCCTCCTTGCCGCCGAAGTGCTCGTAGACCACCGGCTTGGAGACCCCGGCACGCGCCGCGATCTCCTCCACCGAAGTGCCCTCAAAACCCTTGTCGGCGAAGAGGGTGCGACCGATGTCCAGCAGTTGCTCGCGGCGTTCCTTGCCCGTCATCCGCACCCGGCGGGCCCGCCGGGCGGAGGGTGCGCGGGATTTCTCGCTGCCTGTGCTTCCGTCGGTCGCCACATCGTCAATCATGCCGCGTCGGCCTCCGCCGGGTGGCGCCGGGACTCGATACGGGCGGAGTCGGGCCAGCGCACATCCGTCGCCCAGCCCAGCTTCTCGAACCAGCGGATCAGCCGCGCACTCGAATCGACCTGACCCCTCATCACGCCGTGGCGGGCGCTCGTCGGGTCCGCGTGGTGCAGGTTGTGCCAGGACTCGCCGCAGGAGAGGACCGCCAGCCACCACACGTTGCCGGACTTGTCACGGGACTTGAACGGACGCTTGCCGACCGCGTGGCAGATCGAGTTGATCGACCACGTCACGTGGTGCAGCAGGGCGACACGGACCAGGGAGCCCCAGAAGAACGCCGTCGCCGCCCCCCACCACGACATCGTGACCAGCCCGCCGACCAGCGGCGGGATCGCCAGCGAGGCGATCGTGAAGGACAGGAAGTGCCGGGAGATCCCGCGGATCGCGGGGTCCCTGATCAGGTCGGGGGCGTACTTCTGCTGCGGCGTCCGCTCCTCGTCGAACATCCAGGCGATGTGCGCCCACCACAGCCCCTTCATCAGGGCCGGCAGCGTTTCGCCGAAACGCCACGGGGAGTGCGGATCGCCCTCGGCGTCCGAGTAGCGGTGGTGCTTGCGGTGGTCGGCCACCCAGCGCACCAGGGGACCCTCCACGGCGAGGGAACCGGCCACGGCCAGGGCGATACGGAGCGGACGCTTCGCCTTGAACGAGCCATGGGTGAAATAGCGGTGGAAGCCGATCGTGATGCCGTGGCAGCCGATGAAGTACATCGCCACCAGCAGACCCAGATCGAGCCAGCTGACACCGCGGCCCCAGGCCAGCGGCACCGCCGCGACCACGGCCACGAACGGCACCACGATGAAGAACAGGAGAGCGATCTGCTCGATGGAACGCTTGTTGTCCCCGCCGAGCGTGGCGGAGGAAGGACCGTCGGCCGCCGGAGCGGCCTCGATCACGTCGGGGCTGGTCTTCATGGGGAGTCCCCTGTGGGGTGAGACGCAACGGACAGACTGGGCTACGCATGCGTAACCTACGGCGTCGTAAGTATGGCAGTGCGGAGCCCCGCCACAAGAGGGAGCGGCCGACCCGGCACGGTGTGGCGTCATACGGGGTAGGGGACACACCGCGTACCCCGGAGGCACCCGCCGCCCGCAGCGGACACCTTTCGGGGCGCGAACAGCGCCGAAAGCACGGACACCTATCCTGGAGGGGTCGGACAGCGCGGTCCGCACTCTGCTTTCCCGGGGGTGGCGTGGCACCCGCTGCCAGCCGTGGGCCCCGGATCCCGTGCTCAACCACTGCAAGGAGCCGCACACTGTGAGCAGTGCCGACCAGACCCCTGCCGCCAGCCCCGAGCTGCGCGCCGACGTCCGCCGCCTCGGCGACCTGCTGGGCGAGACCCTCGTACGACAAGAGGGCCAGGAGCTCCTCGACCTCGTCGAACGGGTCCGCGCCCTGACCCGCACCGACGGCGAAGCCGCGGCCGAACTCCTCGGTGACACGGACCTGGAGACCGCCGCGCAGCTCGTGCGCGCCTTCTCCACCTACTTCCACCTCGCCAACGTGACCGAGCAGGTCCACCGCGCCCACGAGATGCGCGACCGGCGCGCCGCCGAGGGCGGGCTCCTCGCCCGCACCGCCGACCGGCTCAAGGACGCCGACCCGGAGCACCTGCGGGCCACCGTCAAGAACCTGAACGTACGGCCCGTCTTCACCGCGCACCCCACCGAGGCCGCGCGGCGCTCCGTGCTCAACAAGCTCCGCCGCATCGCCGCACTGCTGGAGACCCCGGTCATCGAGGCCGACCGGCGCCGCCAGGACATCCGGCTCGCCGAGAACATCGACCTCATCTGGCAGACCGACGAGCTGCGCGTCGTGCGCCCCGAGCCCGCCGACGAAGCCCGCAACGCCATCTACTACCTCGACGAACTCCACGCCAACGCCGTGGGCGACGTCCTGGAGGACCTGGCCGCCGAACTGGAGCGCGTCGGCGTCGAACTGCCCGCCGGCACCCGCCCCCTCACCTTCGGCACCTGGATCGGCGGCGACCGCGACGGCAACCCCAACGTGACGCCCGCCGTCACCTGGGACGTACTGATCCTCCAGCACGAGCACGGCATCACCGACGCCCTCGAACTGGTCGACCAGCTGCGCGGACTGCTCTCCAACTCGATCCGCTACACCGGAGCCACCGACGAGCTCCTCACCTCCCTCCAGTCCGACCTGGAACGCCTCCCCGAGATCAGCCCCCGCTACAAGCGGCTGAACGCCGAGGAGCCCTACCGCCTCAAGGCCACCTGCATCCGGCAGAAGCTCGTCAACACCCGCGAGCGCCTCGCCTCCGGCACCCCGCACCGCCCCGGCTGCGACTACCTCGGCACCGCCGAGCTCATCGCCGACCTGGCCCTGATCCAGACCTCGCTGCGCGAGCACCGCGGCGGCATCGTGGCCGACGGGCGGATGGACCGCACCATCCGCACGCTGTCCGCCTTCGGCCTCCAGCTCGCCACCATGGACGTACGCGAGCACGCCGACGCCCACCACCACGCGCTCGGACAGTTGTTCGACCGCCTGGGGGAGGAGTCCTGGCGCTACGCCGACATGCCGCGCGACTACCGGCAGAAGCTCCTCGCCAGGGAACTCCGCTCCCGCCGGCCGCTCGCCCCGACCCCGGCCCCGCTCGACGCCGCCGGCGAGAAGACCCTCGGCGTCTTCCACACCATCAGCCAGGCCTTCGAGCGCTTCGGCCCCGAAGTCATCGAGTCCTACATCATCTCGATGTGCCAGGGCGCCGACGACGTCTTCGCAGCCGCCGTCCTCGCCCGTGAGGCAGGCCTCCTCGACCTGCACAGCGGCTGGGCCAAGATCGGCATCGTCCCCCTCCTGGAGACCACCGACGAGCTCAAGGCCGCCGACGTCATCCTCGACGAGATGCTCGCCGACCCCTCCTACCGCCGCCTCGTCTCACTGCGCGGCGACGTCCAGGAGGTCATGCTCGGCTACTCCGACTCCTCCAAGTTCGGCGGCATCACCACCTCGCAGTGGGAGATCCACCGCGCCCAGCGCCGCCTGCGCGACGTCGCCCACCGCTACGGCGTACGGCTGCGCCTCTTCCACGGCCGGGGCGGCACCGTCGGCCGAGGCGGCGGCCCCTCGCACGACGCGATCCTCGCGCAGCCCTGGGGCACGCTGGAGGGCGAGATCAAGGTGACCGAGCAGGGCGAGGTCATCTCCGACAAGTACCTCATCCCCGCGCTCGCCCGCGAGAACCTGGAACTGACCGTCGCGGCCACCCTCCAGGCCTCCGCCCTGCACACCGCGCCCCGCCAGTCCGACGAGGCCCTGGCCCGCTGGGACGCGGCCATGGACACCGTCTCCGACGCGGCGCACAACGCCTACCGCAAGCTCGTCGAGGACCCCGACCTGCCCGCGTACTTCCTGGCCTCCACCCCCGTCGACCAGCTCGCCGACCTGCACCTGGGCTCGCGGCCCTCGCGCCGCCCCGGCTCGGGCGTCTCGCTCGACGGCCTGCGCGCCATCCCGTGGGTCTTCGGCTGGACCCAGTCCCGCCAGATCGTCCCCGGCTGGTACGGCGTCGGCTCCGGCCTCAAGGCGCTGCGCGAGGCGGGCCTGGACACCGTCCTGGACGAGATGCACGAACAGTGGCACTTCTTCCAGAACTTCCTCTCCAACGTCGAGATGACCCTGGCCAAGACCGACCTGCGCATCGCCCGCCACTACGTCGACACGCTCGTCCCCGACGAGCTCAAGCACGTGTTCGCCGAGATCGAGGCCGAACACGCGCTCACCGTCAGCGAAGTCCTCAAGATCACCGGCAACACGGAACTGCTCGGCACCAGCCCGGTGCTCCAGCAGACCTTCGCCATCCGTGACGCCTACCTGGACCCGATCTCCTACCTCCAGGTGTCCCTGCTGGCCCGCCAGCGCCAGGCCGTCGAACGCGGCGAGGAGCCCGACCCGCTGCTCGCCCGCGCCCTGCTGCTCACCGTCAACGGGGTGGCCGCCGGACTGCGCAACACCGGCTGATCACAGCCGCCGCGGGTGCGGTCCCGTCAGAGGGCGAAGAACGTCGCCACCAGCAGGACCGCACCCGCGATCCCGGCACCCCACGCGATCCGGGGCAGCCGCATTCCGCCGCCGATCACCAGCGCCGCGAGCACCAGGGCGCCGCCCAGCGGTACCCACGCGTGCAGGAAACCCGGCGTGCCGGTCCGCACGACCTCGAAGGTGCCCGGCTTCACGACGACGGGGAAGTGGTCACCCTTCTTCGCCGCCACGGACTTGTCGACCGACACCCGGGAACGCCCGGACCCGCCGTCGGTGGGCACATACGGCCCCGTGCAGACCTCGCTGCCGCACCCGGTGACCGTCATCGTGCCGTGCTCACGTCCCTTGGCCAGCACGATGTGCTGCGCCGAGTCCCACGAGGACAGCACACCCGCCACCAGCAGCAGCAGGACGACACAGCCGAGCGCGGCGGTGCGGCCGTGGTGCAGGGCACGTTGGGAGGAGCTGCGCTTCATGGGGGCCGATCCTTGGCCAGCGCCCCACGCCCGGTCAAGCCGTGGCTGAAAACAGCATGGTTACCGGCAGGTATGTCGGGATTCGCGGCCGCCGGAACCCAGCGCCTGACCCAGCGGACGGCTCAGGAGTTGTACGTGCTCTGCGCGCGCTCCAGGCCCTCCGCCAGCAGACACTCCACCGAATCCGCCGCCCGGTCCACCAGGAAACCCAGCTCCTTGCGCTCCGTGGACGAGAAGTCCTTCAGCACGAAGTCGGCGACCTGCATCCGGCCCGGCGGGCGCCCGATTCCGAACCGGATCCGGTGGTAGTCGGGGCCCATCGACTTCGTCATCGACTTCAGCCCGTTGTGGCCGTTGTCGCCACCGCCCAGCTTCAGCCGCAGCGATCCGTAGTCGATGTCCAGCTCGTCATGGACCGCCACGACATGGTCGAGCGGCACCTTGTAGAAGTCGCGCAGCGCCGTCACCGGACCACCGGACAGGTTCATGTACGACATCGGCTTCGCCAGCACCACCCGGCGGCTCAGCGGTCCCGGCGGACCCATCCGGCCCTCCAGCACCTGCGCCTGGGCCTTCGGCGCCCGCTTGAACTTCCCGCCGATCCGCTCCGCGAGCAGCTCCGCGACCATGAAGCCCACGTTGTGCCGGTTCGCCGCGTACTCGGGACCGGGATTGCCCAGGCCCACGATCAGCCAGGGGTCGGTGGCGTCGGACATCGCGCTGGGTCTCCTCGCGTACGGGCGGAACACAGGGGTACGGACAAGCGAAAACGGGGCAGCGGTCCCCTCCCGGAAACCGCCACCCCGTCAGTCAAGCAGGTGGGACGAGGCTCAGAGGCTCAGGCCTCGGAACCCTCGGCCTCGGCGGCGTCCGAGGACGGCTCCTCGGCCTGGGCGGCGACGACCGCGAGGACGACCGCTTCCGGGTCGGCCTCGGCCAGCACGGAGCCCTTGGGCAGCGGGATGTCCTTGGCGAGGATGGAGGCACCGGCGTCCAGGCCCGCGATGGAGACCGTGACGGAGTTCGGGATGTGGGTGGCCTCGGCCTCGACGAGCAGGGTGTTCTGGACGTACTCCAGCAGGTTGCCGCCCGGGGCCAGCTCGCCCTCGACGTGCACCGCGACCTCGACCTCGACCTTCTCGCCGCGCTTCACGGTCAGCAGGTCGACGTGCTCGATGTTGCCCTTGATGGCGTTGCGCTGCACGGCCTTCGGGATGACCAGCGCGTCCTTGCCGTCGATCTCCAGACCGATCAGCACGTTGGCGGTACGGAGCGCGAGCTGCAGCTCGTGGGCCGGCAGCGTGATGTGGACCGCGTCGGCGCCGTGGCCGTAGACAACGGCGGGAACGAGGTTCGCGCGACGGGTACGGCGGGCGGCGCCCTTGCCGAACTCGGAACGGACCTCGGCGGCGAGCTTGATCTCGGCCATGACTGCACTCCTCGTAAGGTGACAAAACTGCGGATGGTCACCCGGCCCACGACAGGCCTGCTACGAAGAGCGCGTCGATAACGGACCGCCGTACCTATGAGTACGGCCTCCCTCGCCGAGCAACTCGCTGAGTCTACCCGGCGCGGAGGCCGCACCCAAAAGGATCTTCTGTGACGTCTTCCCCGGAGGGCAGGCGCCTACTGCTCCTCGAAGAGGCTCGTGACCGAACCGTCCTCGAAGACCTCGCGCACCGCGCGCGCGATGGTCGGCGCGATCGACAGCACCGTGATCTTGTCGAGCTCCAGC
Source organism: Streptomyces sp. NPDC048462 (assembly GCF_043200175.1). Taxonomy (NCBI): domain Bacteria; kingdom Bacillati; phylum Actinomycetota; class Actinomycetes; order Kitasatosporales; family Streptomycetaceae; genus Streptomyces; species Streptomyces sp. NPDC048462. The sequence continues at coordinate 85,794 of NZ_JBICXG010000010.1, read as the reverse complement.
TCACCCGGGGTCGGCAGGGTGTCCGTGAACACGAACTCGCTGACCTTCGAGTTCTTCAGCCGGTCGGCGGCCGGGCCCGAGAGCACACCGTGGGTGGCCGTCACTATGACGTCCTCGGCACCGTGCGCGAACAGGGCGTCCGCTGCGGCACAGATCGTGCCGCCCGTGTCGATCATGTCGTCGACCAGGACACAGACCCGGCCCTCGACGTTGCCCACGACCTCGTGGACGCTGACCTGGTTCGGCACGTCCTTGTCGCGGCGCTTGTGCACGATCGCCAGCGGCGCGTCCAGACGGTCGCACCAGCGGTCGGCGACCCGGACCCGGCCGGCGTCCGGCGACACGATCGTCAGCTTCGAGCGGTCGACCTTCGCGCCGACGTAGTCGGCCAGGATCGGCAGCGCGAACAGGTGGTCGACCGGGCCGTCGAAGAAGCCCTGGATCTGGTCGGTGTGCAGGTCGACGGTGAGGATGCGGTCCGCACCCGCCGTCTTCATCAGGTCCGCGATCAGACGGGCCGAGATCGGCTCGCGGCCGCGGTGCTTCTTGTCCTGGCGGGCGTACCCGTAGAACGGCACGATCACCGTGATCGAACGGGCCGACGCGCGCTTCAGCGCGTCCAGCATGATCAGCTGCTCCATGATCCACTTGTTGATCGGAGCCGTGTGGCTCTGGATCAGGAAGCAGTCGGCGCCGCGAGCGGACTCCTGGAAGCGGACGTAGATCTCACCGTTGGCGAAATCGAAGGCCTTCGTCGGCACGAGGCCGACACCCAACTGGTGCGCAACCTCCTCGGCCAGCTCGGGGTGGGCGCGGCCGGAGAAGAACATCAGTTTCTTCTCGCCGGTCGTCTTGATCCCGGTCACAGCACAGTCTCCTCAGACGTGTTCCTGGCGCTGCACGCAGATGTCCCGATGTGCAACGAGCCAGCCGAAATGGGGTGAGCATCTATCACGGTACGCCGTGCGCGACGCACCTGATTCCGGTCAGCTTTCGCCGCCGGCCTCCTCCGATGCGGCCTGAGCCGCCTGCGCGGCCGCGCTGCCCGGACGCTTCCGGGCCACCCAGCCCTCGATATTCCTTTGCTGGCCACGGGCCACGGCCAGCGAACCGGACGGCACGTCCTTCGTGATGACCGACCCGGCCGCGGTGTAGACACCGTCCCCGACCGTGACGGGAGCCACAAACATATTGTCCGATCCGGTACGGCAGTGAGAGCCGATCGTCGTGTGGTGCTTGGCCACACCGTCGTAGTTCACGAACACGCTCGCGGCACCGATGTTGGTGTGGTCGCCGATCGTCGCGTCGCCGACGTACGACAGGTGCGGGACCTTCGTCCCCTCGCCGATCGTGGCGTTCTTCATCTCCACGTACGTACCGGCCTTGGCCTTCGCGCCCAGCTTCGTGCCCGGCCGCAGATAGGCGTACGGACCCACCAGCGCGCCCGCGCCCACCTGTGCCCCGTCCGCCACGGTGTTGTCCACCCGCGCGCCCGCGTGCACGACCGTGTCCGTCAGCCGCGAGTTGGGGCCGACCTCGGCGTCCTCGCCGAGATGCGTCGCACCCAGCAGCTGCGTACCCGGGTGCACGATCGCGTCCCGCTCGTACGTCACGGTCACGTCGATCAGCGTCGATGCGGGGTCCACCACGGTCACCCCGGCCGTCATCGCCCGCTCCAGCAGCCGCTGGTTCAGCAGCCGGCGGGCCTCCGCCAGCTGCACCCGGTTGTTGATCCCGAGGATCTCCCGGTGGTCGGCGGCGACGGAGGCGCCCACGCGGTGCCCCGCCTCGCGCAGGATCGACAGCACGTCGGTGAGGTACTCCTCGCCCTGGCTGTTGTCGGTGCGGACCTTGCCGAGCGCGTCCGTCAGCAGCTGCCCGTCGAACGCGAACACCCCGGAGTTGATCTCCCGGATCGCCCGCTGTGCCTCGGTGGCGTCCTTGTGCTCGACGATCTCGGTGACCGAGCCCGTCGCCGCGTCGCGCACGATCCGGCCGTAGCCGGTCGAGTCGGGGACCTCGGCGCTCAGCACGGTGACGGCGTTGCCGTCGGCGCTGTGGGTGGCGGCGAGCGCGGCGAGCGTCCCGCCGGACAGCAGCGGGGTGTCCCCGCAGACCACGATGACGGTGCCCTCGACGCTGCCGCCCAGCTCGTCGAGCCCGACGCGCACCGCGTTCCCGGTGCCCTTCTGCTCGGCCTGGAAGGCGGTGCGCACCTGGGCGTCCGCGGCGGTGAGGTGAGCGGTGACCTGCTCGCTCGCGTGGCCGACGACCACGACGAGGTGCTGGGGCTCCAGCTCACGGGAGGCGGCGACGACATGTCCGACGAGCGAGCGCCCGGAGATCTCGTGCAGGACCTTGGGGGTCTTCGACTTCATGCGGGTGCCCTCACCCGCTGCGAGGACGACGACGGCTGCCGGGCGTTCGGAGCTCACGGATATGCCCTTCGGCTTCGGGTGGTGGACATCCGCAGGATACCGGGGGGCGTTGGAGCGGGCATGAGTGCGGGCCCCGACCGGTTGGGTCGGGGCCCGTGACGTGAGCTCCCCCACCAGGACTCGAACCCGGACAAATAGCACCAAAAGCTACTGTGCTGCCAATTACACCATGGGGGATCAATCCCGACTGAACCGGACGTTGGGCCGGGTCGCCGGATCGGCACCCAACACTATGCCGTACCAAGCCCCTTCCACGCGACGGCTGTTTCGCCCGCACCCGCTCACGCGGGCGGTGCGGCGGGTGACACGGGCGTCGCCGCGGGCGGACCTCCGCGCGACGTGCTGTTCAGGTCACCCGAAAATGAGGTGCGCCCGCCCGTACGCTGGATGCCATGACCGCAACGGGGGCAGACCGGGAAGCGGCGGGACCGACCACCCGCGGCTACTGGTGGTGGGAACGGCGACGGAGTGTCGCACTGGATGTGGGACTGGCGCTGTTCTCGGCGCTGGAATGCGCGTTGGAAGGGGTGGAATTCGCGGGGGACACCGGGCTGCCGGTGGCCCTGGGGGTGGTTTTCGGGTTCTTCGCGGGGGCCGTGCTGCTGGTGCGCCGGCGGTGGCCGATCGCCGTGGTGCTGGTGTCCGTCGCGACGACACCGGCCGAGATGGGCTTCCTGATGGGCCTGGTCGGCCTGTACACGCTGGCCGCGTCCGACGTGCCGCGGCGGATCACCGTGGTGCTCATGAGCATGTCGCTGGTCGGCACGTTCATCGTCACCTACGTACGGCTGCGGCAGGGCGTTTCGGCCAGCGCCGACTTCGGGCCGGGCGACTGGTACGTCCCGATGCTCTCCCTCTTCATGGCGGTGGGGCTCACCGCGCCGCCTGTGCTGTTCGGCCTCTACATAGGGGCCCGGCGCCGGCTGATGGAGAGCCTGCGGGAGCGGGCGGACTCGCTGGAGCGGGAACTGTCGCTGCTCGCGGACCGGGCCGAGGAGCGGGCCGAGTGGGCGCGTACGGAGGAGCGGACCCGGATCGCCCGCGAGATGCACGACGTGGTCGCCCACCGGGTGAGCCTGATGGTGGTCCACGCCGCGGCGCTCCAGGCCGTCGCGCCCAAGGACCCCGCGAAGGCGGTACGCAACGCGGCGCTGGTCGGCGACATGGGACGCCAGGCGCTGACCGAACTGCGCGAGATGCTCGGGGTGCTGCGCACCGGGGAGCCGATGGTGGCGCGGGTGACGAAGGTGCCGCTCGCCTCGGTCGGCCGGGTGGCCGTGGTCGCCACGGAGGACGGGCCCCGGCTGCACGAGGTGGAGACGCTGGTGGGGGAGTCGCGGGCGGCCGGGATGACGGTCGAGCTCTCGGTGGAGGGTGAGACGCGTCCCTACCCGCCCGAGGTCGAGCAGACGGCGTACCGGGTCGTGCAGGAGGCCCTGACGAACGTGCACAAGCACGCGGCCGGGGCGAAGACGTGGGTGCGGCTGGCGCACCGGGGCGCGGAGGTCGCCATGCAGGTGGAGAACGGCCCCTCGGACTCGGCCATGGCGGACGCCGGGCTGCCCAGCGGCGGCAACGGGCTGGTGGGCATGCGCGAGCGGGTGCTCGGTCTGGGCGGGGTCTTCGTCTCCGGGCCGACGGACGCGGGCGGCTTCCGGGTGTCGGCGGTGCTGCCGCACGCGGGGGCTCCGGCGGCTGACTCCGGCCCATCCGGGGTCCGAGGAGTCTGAGGGCGGGCCCGCCGGGACCGGGCCCGGCGGGCCCGCGCCCGGGTCAGGCCGAGGTGAGGCGTTCCGGCTGGGCGCCCGTGACCAGGGTGGACAGGGCCTGGTCGATGTCCGGTCCGAGGTACCAGTCGCCGGTGTGGTCGATGCTGTAGACCCGTCCCTCGGTGTCGATCGCGAGCACCGCCTGCCCGTCCCCCTCCTCGCCGAGCGGGGCCACCTCGGTCTCCAGGGCGCGTCCCAGGTCCGCCAGCGTCCTGGCCAGGTGCAGTCCGCGCAGGGGGTCGATGCGTACCGTCGCCGGTGCGATCTGGCGGCCGGGCGCGGCGGGGGCGAGGTGCAGCCCGCCGAACTCGGCCCAGGCCTCCACGGCCGCCGGGAAGACGGCGTGCAGGTGGCCGGCCGGTGAGGCGTGCGAGCGCAGCGCGTCGGCCCACTCCTCGGCCTGCCGGATGTCCCAGCGGCCGGGCTGCCAGCCGGCGTTGCGCAGGGCGGCGTCGACGGCGACGGGGAAGCGGGTGGACGTCTGGCGGTCGTGGTTCGCCGGGCCCGTCTGTTCGGGGAGGTCGTGTCGGTCGGCCATGGGGGCGCGGTCAGCCCTTCTCGGCGGTGGTCGCCGCTCCGGTCGTGGTGAGGTCGACGGGTCGTACGCCGAAGTGGGCGAGCATCACCGAACAGGAGCGGCAGGGCGGTGCGTAGCTGCCGTGCATGGGGTCGCCGTCCTCGCGGATGCGGCGTGCGGTGATGCGGGCGTGCTTGAGCGCGCGGCGGGCCTCGCCGTTGGTGAGGGGCTTGCGCTGGGCGCGCTTGGAGCGGCCGGTCTCGGCGGCGGCCAGATGCCGGGAGAGCAGTATGGCTTCGGGGCAGCGGCCGGTGAAGCGTTCCCGCTGGCCGCTGGTGAGGGTGTCGAGGAAGTCCTGGACGAGGTGGTGCAGTACGGGGGGCTGGTCGCCCTTGCCCGCGGTGCAGGTGAGGGTCTCACCGCGGACGGACAGGGCTGCCGCCACGGCGGGCAGGATGCCGTCGCGGCGGTGGGTGAGGCGAGGTGCGTGGCTGGTTTCGGTGCTGCTCCAGCTGAGTCGTGGGTCCCCGGATGTGACGGTGTGTGCAGAGTGTGCGGTGTGCATGGTGCGTTGTCCCTCCCGTGCCCGCAGCGGCCGCTGCCGAATGTGCACGCCCCCGTGTATGCGGGTGACAGCCTGCCAAATGTGTCGGGTCGTGTGAAAGCTGGGTCGGGAAAAGGTGTGCGCGTGTCGCCCGATGGTGGCGTGACCGTCGCTCATCCGGCACTGCGTTGTGACGGTTCGTGACGGAAGTGGCCGGGGGCCGGTGGGGCGGGACCCGGCCTTGCGGCACCGCATAGGCTGTGGCTGGACCGCCCCCATGGGCAGGTCGGTCCTCATCAGCCAGACGCAGCAGGGGGCAACCGCCATGACGACAGGTCGGCTCGGGCAGCAAGCCGCGCCACCGAACGGGGCCTACGCAGGGCAGCTCGTGCACTTCCCGGATCCGGTCCGGGCGTCCCGCCACCCCAGAGGTGTGCGCATGGACGGGAACGGCTGTCCGGAGTTCGGGCCGTATGCGCGCGCCGCCGCGGAGATCGCCGAGCCCCCGCAGGGTTTCGGCGTCGACGAACTGCGGCTCACGGACTACGTGTCGGCGAACGCTGCGCTGGCGGCCACCGGCCATGAGCTGTGGGACACGATTCCGGCGGTGGCAACGCCGCACGGCTGGACCTGGCACCACGTGCCGGGTGGCCGGCGGATGGAGCTGGTCCCGGTCGAGGTGAAGGCGCTGCTGCGGCATCACGGTGGGCTGGCGACGACCGCGGTGGACCAGAACAAGCGGGGCACGCGGCCGCTGCAGGAGACCCGGCCCGCGCACTTCCGGCTCCCGAAGGGGGCCGTGGCGGTGGGCGAGCAGCAGATTCAGGGCGTCGAGGAGGATCTCGGCTACCGGCTGCCGGGCGCCTACCGGTCGTTCCTGAAGGCGGCCGGTGGCTCGGCCCCGGTGGGTGCGGCGCTCGACGCGGAGCTGGGGCTGCTGGTCGACCAGCCGTTCTTCACGGTGCGGGACGAGGCCGCCGTGAACGACCTGGTCTACGTGAACAAGTGCCTGCGGGACCATCTGACCAAGGACTACCTGGGCGTCGGTTTCGTCCAGGGCGGCATTCTCGCGGTGAAGGTCCGTGGCCAGGGCATCGGTTCGGTCTGGTTCTGCGCGTACGACGACGCGCGGGACCAGGACGGCTGGAGCGTCCAGGAGCGGGTGGACCGGCTGCTGCTGCCGTGCGGTGCGGACTTCGATGCCTTTCTGCAGCGTCTCGCGGGCAATCCGCCGGAGCTGGAGACGGTGGCGAACCTGATGGTGGACGGCGGCTTCGCGCGCGCCGTCCCGGTGGAGGGGTGAGCGCGATGGTGACCTTTGCGCAGGCGCAGGAGCGCGCGGACGAGTGGGTCAACGGCGACGTTCCGGGCTATCAGCACCGTGAGGTGCGGGTGCGTGAGTTCGAGCTGGGTTTCGTGGTCTGGGCCGAGGACCGGGAGAACGGTCCCGTCTCGGACGGGGGCCGGCAGCGGCTGGTGATCGCCCGGGACAGCGGTGAGGCGACGCTGTGGCCCGGTCTGCCGGTCGGTGAGGTGATCCGGCGGTACGAGGAGGAGTACGGCGTCACGGATGTGGCGCAGGCCGCCCCGGAGCCGCCGCAGCGCATCGATCTGAATCAGACGTCGTTCCTGTTGAGCCCGCCGGAGTGGCTCCAGGACGCGGCGGACAAGCTCGGCATTCCGGACCGGCGCGCGGAGGGTGCCGGGGACCGGGTGGAGCCGCAGGCGGCCGCCCCCGCGGCTCCTTCCCCTTCTGCTCCGACTCCCTCTCCTTCTCCTTCTCCTCCGTCGGACGGGCGGGGTGCGTACGAGCCCACCGCGTATTCGGGGGTTCCGGCGTCCTCGCCGCAGCCGCCCGTGGGGGCCACCCCGTGGGCCGGGACCGATACCAACGCCGGTTCCGACGAGGGGCAGGTGGCGCTGCCCGCCACGGTGTTCGCGCCGCCGCTCTCGGGTGCGGACGACGAGGAGGAGCCGCCCAGGGTGGTGTCGGCCGAGGCGCCGACCGCGCTGATGTCCGGGGGCAGCCAGCTGCCCCGGACAGCGATCGTGCCCGGTCTCGACCCGCAGAGCTCCGCACCTCAGGGGCCGGCTGCTCCGGGCGCTCCTCGTGCTCCGGGTGCGCCTGGTGTTCCCGGTGCCGCGGACATCTCGCAGGAGGCGACCAGCAAGGCGGCCGTTTCGCCGCGTGGTGCGCGCGGTGGGGGTTCGACGACCCCGCCGCCGCCCGGTGCCCCCGGTGTTCCGGGTGCGCTGCCGGGTGCGCGGGTTCCGCCGCCCTCGGGACCGGGTGCGCCCGGCGCCCCGGCGGGCGGGTACATGCCGACGCAGCTCGCGCCGCAGCAGGGCCCGCCCGGTGCGCCGCAGCCTCCCGGCCCGCCCGGCCCGCCCGCTCCGCGCGGTGCGACGCCGCCGCCCGGCGGTGACGTGCATCAGGCGGCCACCATGTTCGCGTCCCCGGGCCAGGTGGGTCCGCCGGCTCCGCAGCCGCCGGGTCCGCCCGGCGTTCCTGGCGCGCCGCAGACGCCGAGTCCGCCCGGTCCGCCCGGCGTTCCTGGCGCGCCGCAGCCTCCCGGTCCGCCCGGTCCGCCCGGCCCTCCTGGTGCGACCCCGCCGCCCGGTGCCGGTGTGCACCACGCGGCGACGATGCTCGCGGGTCCGGCGCAGATGGGCCCGTCCGCTCCTCGGCCGCCGGGTCCGCCGGGTCCGCCGGGTCCGCCGGGCGGTTCGATGGGGGGCGCCCCCGGTCAGCTCCCGCCACCCGGTCACACCCCGCCGCCAGCGGCGTACGGGTATCCGCAGGCGCCCGCCGGGCAGCCGACCGTAGGCCCCGGCTACCAGGCCGTGCTGCGCTACCGGGGTCCGGACGGCAGCGAGCAGCAGCTGATCCGCCGGTCGGCGCCCGGCACCCCGCACCCCGAGTGGCAGATGCTGCACGAGCTGCGGGCGATGAACGTACCGCCGCAGCAGGTCATCGAGCTGCACACGGAGCTGGAGTCCTGTGAGCTGCCCGGTGGTTACTGTGCCCGGATGATCCGGGAGACCTGGCCGCAGGTGCGGATCACGAGCGTCGCCCCGTACGGCACCGATCACGCCAGCCGGCAGCAGGGCATGCAGCATCTGCTCACCCATCAGGGCGAGCTGCACCAGGTCGCGGACGGACCGGCGCGGCCGGCGCCGGTCCGGGCGCCGTTGCCGCAGCTGCCGCCGGCGATGCCGGTGCCGCCGGAGGCGGTCGCGGAGGAGCTGCTGCAGACCTTCGGTCCGCAGGGGGTGCTGCGCTTCGATCAGCGTGCGGTGTCCCGGCAGGGGGTGCCCGAGGTCGTGGCGCGGACCCTGGTCTGGGCGGGGCTGCCCGCCGACTTCGGGCCGTTCTTCTGGGCGCAGCCGGGCCAGCCCGTGGTGCCGACGCTGGCCGAGCTGGCCGCGCAGCGGCAGGTGCAGCCGGCGCCCGACGCGGGCTCGTATCTGGTGATGGGTTCGGACTTCGGCCGGGCGATCTGTGTGCAGTACGGGACGGCGAACATCGTGGCCGTGCCGGTGGAGGCGGGGCCCGGCGGGCAGTCGGTCGCGCCGCAGTTCGTGAACACCGGGCTGCCGGAGTTCACCCGGTCGCTGGCCCTGCTGGGCCGGATGTGGCGGCTGCGGTACGGGCTCAATCCGGAGCAGGCCGGCCGGTGGACGGTCGACTTCCAGGCGCAGCTCGTCGCGCTGGACCCGGCGGCGCTCGCGTCGCCGGAGAGCTGGTGGTCGGTGCTGCTGGAGCAGATGTGGGACGGCTTGATCTGATCGTCGAACATCCGTAGTACGTCATGGGGCGTGGTGCCCCGTTCCCGGCAGGGTCCCTGCTGGGGGCGGGGCACCACGCCTTCGTCGTCTGTGATGCCCGTCGCTTCCGTCCGGAAAGCATCGAATGGATTCCGACTTCTCAGCCAATTGCCGCATCCTTGACGTATTGCTCGATGGTCGGGCCCGGAGAGTCGGAAAGAGGCGTCAAGGATGAGTTCTGCACCGGTGTCCGCGCACGGCTTCGATGGTGTGCGGGGACGTGGCTACCGTCCGGAGCAGGTGGACCGCATGGTGGCGGAGCTGTCCGCCGAGCGGGACGGGGCCCAGGAGCAGGTGGCGCGGCTGACGGCGCTGGCGGAGACGCTCATCGCGGAGTCGGCCCGGCTGGACGAGGCCGTCGCCGTGCTGGCGCCGCAGGACTACGCGTCGCTGGGCGAGCGGGCGCAGCAGATCCTGGCGCTCGCCGAGGGCGAGGCGGAGACGGTGCGGGGCGCCGCGCTGGAGGAATCGCACTCCTCGCGGGACGCGGCGGACGCGGCGGCGCGGGCCCTGCGCGAGTCGGCCCGTGCGGACGCCGAGGCGATGTGGACGGCCGCGGTGGAGCACGCGGAGCGGGTGTCGACGGAGGCGGAGGGCGTGGCCGGTGAGGCGCTCACGGCGGCCCGGCTGGAGGCGGCAGGGGTGCGCGAGGAGGCGGATGCCGCGATGGAGGCGACCCGCAGCCGGACGGCGAGTGTGCTGGCGCATCAGGAGCAGGAGCACGCGGAGCGGTGGAAGGCGGCCGGGCAGGAGCTCGCGGACGCCGAGGCGGAGCAGTCGGCGCGGCACGCGGAGCTGACCGGGCGGGCGGACGCCGTACTGGCCGAGGCGCGGCGGGCGCTGGCCGAGGAGGAGGAGGCCGCGCGGCACGGTCAGGAGGACGCCGAGGCGCGGGGTGCCGAACTGGTCGGGGCCGCCCGGGTCCGCGCGGAGCGGGTGGCGCGGGAGACGGAGCGGGTGCTGCGCGAGCACGAGGAGGGTCGCGAGGAGGTGCAGGCGCACATGGCGCACGTACGCAATTCGCTGGCGGCGCTCACCGGGCGGGTGACCCCGGCGGGGGACTGAGGGGGCTGAGGGGCTGGGGGCTGCTCGGGCCGTGCCGGGTCAGGGGCGCGGCCAGGGCTGTTTGGAGAGGTTCTCGATGCCGCTGTTGAAGCGTTTGAGGTAGTCGGCGAAGGCCGCGATGTCCTCGTCCGGCCAGTCGTCCATGATCTGGTCCAGGGCGCGTACGACCCGTTCGCGCTCCTGGTCGAGCAGGGCTGCGCCCTTGTCGGTGATCCGGAATTTGCGGGCCATGCCGCCGCCGGGATCGGCGATGCGTTCGGCCAGCCCGGCGCGGGTGGCCGCCGCGGTCTGGCGGTTGAGAGTCGATGCGTCGAGGCCGAACGCCTCGCTCAGTTCGCCGTTGGACATGGGGCCCTGGATCCGGATGCGGCTCAGCAGGATGTAGGCGCTGCGCTCCATGAGGGCGTATTTGTGCCGTCCGCCCCGGTGGTGGGCGAGGTCGTGCCGCGCGAGCAGCATCTGCTCGTACTCCACTTCGTCCGTGGGCCTGGCCATGTCTGCGCGGCCTCCTGTTCTCCTGTGCCGGGGTCAGTTCGCGGGCCGGATACAGCTCGCGCTCAAGCGGCGTGCGCTCGGATGTCGTACGCACGAACGGTGGGCGCCGGCTCATGTTCTCATGCGGCATGCATCTAACACGTAGTGTGTATGACACATTAGGCATGTACGATGCACATCGATATCAGGCGGACTGTCCGGCGAACTGTCCAGCGGGCCGTCCTGCGCACAGTCCAGTGAACTGCCGGGCGGACAGTCCGGCGGACCGGACGACGACCCCCTAGGAGTTCCTCCTCATGGATGCCCCCCAGCCGACAGCCAGAACGGGCGGTGTGGTCGCGACGCTCGCGTTCGCCGGCACCGTGGCGGCGGTCATGCAGACCCTGGTCACGCCGCTCATCGCGGAGCTGCCGCAGCTCCTCAACACGTCTTCCTCCAACGCCACTTGGGTGATCACCGTCACCCTGCTGGTCTCGGCGGTGTGCGTGCCGGTCTCCGGACGGCTGGGTGACCTGCTGGGCAAGCGCCGGATGCTGCTGGTGTGCGCGGTGCCGCTGTTCGTCGGCTCCGTGGTGTGCGCCCTCGCGTCCTCCGTCGTACCGATGATCATCGGACGCGGTCTGCAGGGGATGGGCATGGGCATGGTGCCGCTCGGTATCGCCCTGCTGCGTGACGTGGTGCCGAAGGAGAAGCTGAGCTCCTCCATCGCCCTGGTGAGCGCATCGCTCGGCATCGGCGGCGCCCTCGGCCTGCCGATCGCCTCGGCGGTCGCCCAGTACGCGAGCTGGCGGGTGCTGTTCTGGGGTTCCGCGGCGCTGGCCCTCGCCATCTCCGCACTGATCTGGTTCCTGATCCCGGACGTCCCGGCCGGCGCCAAGGGCCAGCGTTTCGACGTGCCCGGCGCCCTCGGCCTGGCGGTCGGCCTGGTCTGCCTGCTCCTCGCCGTCTCCAAGGGCGCCGAGTGGGGCTGGACCTCCACGACGACGGTCGGTCTCTTCGCCGCTGCCGTCGTCGTTCTCATCGGCTGGGGCTTCTGGGAACTGCGGACCAAGGACCCGCTGGTCGATCTGCGCACCACGGCCCGCCCCCGGGTGCTCATCACCAACCTCGCCTCGCTCTTCGTCGGTTTCGGCATGTACGCGGGCATGCTGATCGCGCCCCAGCTGCTTCAGTTCCCCGAGGCCACCGGCTACGGACTCGGGCAGTCGATGCTCGCGGCGGGCCTGTGGATGGCGCCCGGCGGCGTCATGATGATGATCGTGTCCCCGTTCGGCGGGAAGCTCACCGACGCGCGCGGCCCCAAGTTCACCCTGATCTCCGGGGTGGTGGTCATCGCCGCGGCCTACGGCCTGGGCATCCTCCTGATGGGCTCCGCCTGGGGTCTGATGCTCTTCCTGATGGTCAGCAGCAGTGGTGTCGGCCTCGCCTACGGCGCGATGCCCGCGCTGATCATGAGCGCCGTCCCGGCTTCCGAGACCGCCGCCGCCAACGGGTTCAACACCCTCATGCGCGCGCTCGGCACCTCGATCGGCGCCGCGGTGATCGGCGCGGTCCTCTCGCAGATGACGACGGAGGCGGGCGGCTTCAGCTTCACCTCCGAGGCCGGGTTCCGTACCGGCCTGATGTTCGGCTGCGGTGTCGCCGTCGTCGCCGCGGTGATCTCGGCGTTCATCCCGGCCGTTCGCGGCCCGGCCGCCGACGAGAAGGCCGACGCGATCGCCGCGCCCGAGGTGGCGCCGGCCAGGGGCTGACCCCGGCACAGCCGTCCGGGAGCCCGCCGCCCGCCCGGCTCACGCCCGCCCCACGCCCGGCTCACCGAGGAGCGCCGTCCGGCTCCTCGGTGAGGACCGGGAAGCGGCGCGGGGCCACGAACACCAGGACCAGCAGGGCGACGACGGCGGCCGCCGCGGCACCGAGGTAGACCCGGTCCACGGCGGCGTCGACGGCCCGCCGCAGGTAGTCCGTCGCCGCCGCGCCCATCGCTCCCGGGTTGTCCAGGGCGTGCGAGACGGAGTCCAGGTCGCCGGGCAGTCCGGGGACGGGCGCCGCGGCGAGCCGGGCGGCCAGGACGCCGTTGGCCACCGCCCCGAAGAGCGCGGCGCCGATGCTCTGGCCCAGCTGCCGGCAGAAGAGTACGGAAGCCGTCGTCGTACCGCGTTCGGACCAGCCGACGGTCGACTGGACGCCGACGATCAGCGGGAGCTGGAAGAGCCCGAGCGCGGCGCCGAGCAGCAGCATGCTCAGCGCGGGCTGCCAGGCCCGCCCCGGGTAGGGCAGCAACGGGAAGGCGAGCAGGACCAGCAGGGCGCCGGACATGCCGGTGATCGCGGTGCGGCGGAAGCCGATGCGGTTGTAGACCCGGTTCGAGAGCGCCGCCGACACCGGCCAGCTCAGTGTCATCACCGAGAGCACGAAACCGGCGGCGATCGGCCCGAGACCGAGCACCGACTGCGCGTACGTGGGCAGGAACACGGCCGGCGCGACCATCAGCAGACCCATCGCGCCCAGCGCGAGGTTGACGGCGACGATGGTGCGCCGCCGCCACACCCAGCCGGGGATGACCGGTTCGGCCGCCCGCCGCTCGATGAACACGGTCAGCGCGGCGAGCACGGCGGTCGCCCCCAGCAGGCCGAGGGACGGCGCCGACAGCCAGGGCCGGGCGACCCCGCCCTGGACGAGCGCCGTCAGCAGCAGGGCGCCCGTCGCGAAGACCGCGAGGGAGCCCGCCCAGTCGATCCGGGGACGGGCGGCGCCGGCCGCGCGGCGGACCCGGGACGGCTCGTGGAGGTGCCGGGCCACGAGCCACAGGGCCACCGCCCCGATCGGCAGGTTGATCAGGAAGATTCAGCGCCAGTCCGCGTACACCGCGAACAGCCCGCCGAGCACCGGTCCGGTGACCGCCGAAGTGGCCCAGACCGTGGACAGTTTCGCCTGGATCCTCGGACGTTCCCTGAGCGGGTAGAGGTCCGCCGCGACGGTCTGCACGGTGCCCTGGAGGGCGCCGCCGCCGATGCCCTGCACGACCCGGAAGGCGATCAGCGCGGCCATGTTCCAGGCGGCGGCGCAGAGCACCGAGCCGAACAGGAAGAGGATCACGCCGGCGATCAGGACCGGCTTGCGGCCGAAGGTGTCGGACAGCTTCCCGTACACCGGCAGGGTGACGGTCACGGCCAGCAGATAGCCGGAGAAGAGCCAGGAGAAGACGGAGAACCCGCCGAGGTCCCCGACGATCTGCGGGACCGCGGTGGAGACGATGGTGCCGTCGATGGCGGACAGCGCCATGCACAGCATCAGGGCCGCGACGACGGGGCCGCGTCCGCGCGGTCCTGCGGGGGAGGGCCCGGAGCCGCCCCGCCCCGACCCCGATATCGCTTCCGTGCCGCCGCCCGCGCCGCTCACCGGCTTCCCTTCCCCATGCACGTAATTTCCGACACTGTCTCACCTGCGGCTCTCCCGGAGCAGACGGCAACAGCCGCGCATGCGCGGCCCGGTGGCCTCCACCCGGAGGCGTGGACCCGTGGGCGGAGCCCCTGAGAGACCTCTCCACCCGGGGGCCGAGACCCCTAGGGGGAGCTCCCTACTTCTGTGCAGGGACCGTTCCTCCCGGCGGACGACGTGCCCGGCCGGGCCCTCTCCGTAGCGTGTTTCACACACCACAGGGGCGGTTGACCGCAGGGGGCGGGGTGGGGAAAACCCCACCCGAAGACTGCGCTGGGCACCAGCGCGCCGGACCCCCTCGTGCCGACAGACTTCAGGGCAGACAGCGACCATTCGGCGCTGACCGACATAGGAGAGAAACCGTGACAACGGCTGTGACCATTCCCAGGCACGAAGGCACTGGAGGGCGTACGGCTGTTGCTGCGCGGGCGCGGCAGGTCGTCAAGGCGTACGGGGTCGGAGAGACCCGGGTCGTCGCCCTCGACCATGTCGATGTGGACATCGCACGCGGCCGGTTCACCGCGATCATGGGCCCGTCCGGCTCCGGCAAGTCGACGCTGATGCACTGCCTGGCCGGTCTGGACACCGTGACCTCCGGCCAGATCCACCTCTCGGAGACCGAGATCACCGGCCTCAAGGACAAGAAGCTGACCCAGCTCCGGCGTGACCGGATCGGGTTCATCTTCCAGGCCTTCAACCTCCTGCCGACGCTGAACGCGCTGGAGAACATCACGCTGCCGATGGACATCGCCGGCCGCAAGCCGGACGCCGCCTGGCTGCGCCAGGTCGTGGAGACCGTTGGCCTCTCCGAGCGCCTCAAGCACCGGCCGACCGAGCTCTCCGGCGGCCAGCAGCAGCGCGTCGCGGTGGCGCGGGCACTCGCCGCCCAGCCGGAGATCATCTTCGGTGACGAGCCGACCGGGAACCTGGACTCGCGGGCCGGCGCCGAGGTGCTCGACTTCCTGCGCAAGTCCGTGGACGAGCTCGGCCAGACCATCGTCATGGTCACCCACGACCCGGTCGCCGCCTCCTACGCGGACCGGGTGCTGTACCTCGCCGACGGACGCATCGTCGACGAGATGCTCAACCCCACCGCCGACCAGGTGCTGGACCGGATGAAGGACTTCGACGCGCGCGGGCGGACCTCATGACCGTCTGGAAGACCTCCATGCGCAACTTCTTCGCGCACAAGGGGCGGATGGCGCTCTCCGCCGTAGCCGTCCTGCTGTCGGTGGCGTTCGTGTGCGGCACGCTCGTCTTCACCGACACGATGAACACCACGTTCGACAAGCTCTTCGCCGCGACGTCGGCCGACGTCACCGTCAGTCCGAAGTCCGCCAAGGTCGACGACACCCCGGAGAACGGCAAGCCCGAGTCGCTGCCCGCCTCCGTCGTCGCGCGGGTCGAGAAGGCCGACGGGGTGAAGGAGGCCGAGGGCGCCGTCTCCAGCATGGCCGTCACGGTCGTCGACAGCCACAACAAGAACATGGGCTCCGAGGGCGGCGCCCCCACGATCGCCGGCAACTGGACGCGCAACGACCTGCGTTCCATGGAGATCACCTCGGGCCACGCACCGCGCGGCCCGACCGAGGTCATGGTCGACGCCGACACCGCCGACAAGCACCACCTGAAGCTCGGTGACGAACTGCGCACCATCGCCGTCACCGGCGACGTCCGGGCGAAGATCAGCGGCATCGCCGCCTTCAAGGTCACCAACCCGGGCGCGGCGATCGTCTACCTCGACACCGCCACCGCCCAGCAGAAGCTGCTCGGCGCCCGCGACGCCTTCACCCAGATCTCCGTCACCGCCGAACCAGGCGTCAACGACGTCCAGTTGAAGCGGAATGTCGCCACCGCGCTGGACGGCTCGGCCGCGTACAAGCTCCAGACCCAGAAGGAGGCCGCGGACTCCAACAAGGACTCCATGGGCTCGTTCCTCGACGTCATGAAGTACGCGATGCTCGGCTTCGCCGGGATCGCCTTCCTCGTCGGCATCTTCCTGATCGTCAACACCTTCTCGATGCTGGTCGCCCAGCGCACCCGCGAGATCGGCCTGATGCGGGCCATCGGCTCCAGCCGCAAGCAGGTCAACCGGTCCGTGCTCCTGGAGGCGGTGCTGCTCGGCATCGTCGGATCGCTCCTCGGCGTCGCCGCCGGGGTCGGCCTCGCCGTCGGCCTGATGAAGGTCATGGGCGCGGTGGGCATGGAGCTGTCCACCCAGGACCTCACCATCGCCTGGACGACCCCGGTGGTCGGCCTCGCCCTCGGCATCATCGTCACCGTGTTCGCCGCGTACATCCCTGCCCGCCGGGCCGGCAAGGTCTCCCCGATGGCCGCCCTGCGCGACTCCGGGACCCCGGCCGACGCCAAGTCGGGCTGGATCAGGGCCGGCATCGGCCTGGTCCTCACCGGCGGGGGCGCGGCGGCGCTGTGGGCGACCACCCAGGCGGACAAGTCGAGCGACGGCTCGCTCTTCCTCGGCCTGGGCGTGGTCCTCACCCTCATCGGGTTCATCGTGATCGGCCCGCTGCTCGCCGGTGTCGTGGTGCGCGCGCTCGGCGTCGTCGTCCTGCGGCTGTTCGGACCGGTCGGCCGGCTGGCGGAGCGCAACGCGCTGCGCAACCCGCGCCGCACCGGAGCCACCGGCGCCGCCCTGATGATCGGCCTCGCGCTGGTGGCCTGCCTTTCGGTGGTGGGCTCCTCCATGGTCGCCTCGGCCACCGACGAGCTGGACAAGTCCGTGGGCGCCGACTTCATCGTGCAGTCCGCCACCGGCCAGCTGATCGTTCCGCAGGCCGCGAAGGCGCTGACGACCGCACCCGGCATCGAACACGTCACCAACTACAAGGTCCTCGGCGCGAAGCTCACCAACCCCGACGGCTCGACGACGGACGAGCACGTCACCGCCGCCGACCCCACATACCCGCAGGACCTGCGGCGCGAGACCGTCGCCGGTGACCTCAACGCGGCCTACGGCAAGAACGCGATGTCGGTCGGGGACGAGTACGCCACCGCCCACGGGATCAAGGTCGGCGACACGGTCACCGTCGCGTTCAAGGCGGGCGAACCGGCGAAGCTGAAGGTCGCCGCGATCACCTCGGACGACACGAGCGTCGACCAGGGCGCCATGTACCTGAACACCGCGACCGCCGAGCGATACGTCCCCGCCGACAAGATGCCCAAGAACGTGATCATGTTCGCCAAGGCGCAGGACGGCAAGGAGAAGGAGGCCTACGCCGCCCTCAAGAGCTCGCTCGCCCAGTACCCGCAGTACAAGGTGCAGAACCAGGCCGACTTCAAGCAGGACCTGAAGGACCAGATCGGCCAGCTCCTGAACATCGTGTACGGCCTGCTCGCCCTGGCGATCATCGTCGCGGTCCTCGGCGTCGTGAACACCCTGGCCCTCTCGGTCGTCGAGCGGACCCGGGAGATCGGCCTGATGCGCGCCATCGGCCTCTCCCGCCGCCAGCTGCGCCGGATGATCAGGCTGGAATCCGTGGTCATCGCCCTGTTCGGCGCCCTGCTCGGCCTCGGGCTGGGGATGGGCTGGGGCACCTCGGCCCAGAAGCTGCTGGCACTGGAGGGGCTCGGCGTCCTGGAGATCCCGTGGCCGACCATCATCACGGTCTTCGTCGCCTCGGCCTTCGTCGGACTGTTCGCCGCTCTGGTCCCCGCGTTCCGGGCCGGCCGGATGAACGTCCTGAACGCCATCGCCACGGACGGGTGAGGAGGAGCTCACCCCGCAGACACCCCAGAGCGAAAAACCCCCGGCCCCGGGACGTCCCTCCGACGTCCCGGGGCCGGACCCGTGTCCCCGGCCGCCGCACGCGGCCCGTACCGGGGCACGGAATCAGGCCGTACGGGGCGCTCCCGCACCGATCGCGGGAGCGGCTGTCCGAGCGGAGTCGTACGCTGGACAGCACCCCGGCCCGCCCGGGGGGCGGTTCCTGGATCATGCCGGAAACCGCCCTCCGCACGTGTCGGGCCCTTCGCGTTGCCCCCTGGCAGCAGCCGGCTGCCGGACCCTCGCCCTCGTTACCCGGACGGAAGCCCTTCATGAGCCTGCACGGTCTGCTGGATGTCGTCGTACGTGACCCGGCACTGTCCGAAGCGGTGCAGGCCGCCGGGGACGGCCACCGGATGCACATCGACCTGGTGGGACCGCCCGCCGCCAGGCCCTTCGCGGTCGCCGCGCTGGCCAGGGACGCCGGACGGACCGTGCTCGCCGTCACCGCCACCGGACGCGAGGCCGAGGACCTCGCGGCGGCGCTGCGCACGCTGCTGCCGCCGGACACGGTCGCGGAGTACCCGTCCTGGGAGACGCTGCCGCACGAGCGGCTCTCGCCCCGCTCCGACACCGTGGGGCGCCGCCTCGCCGTGCTGCGGCGCCTGGCGCACCCCAGGCAGGACGACCCGGAGACCGGGCCGGTCTCCGTCGTCGTCGCGCCGGTGCGCTCCGTGCTCCAGCCGCAGGTCAAGGGGCTCGGCGACCTGGAGCCCGTGGCGCTGCGGATCGGCCAGAGCGCCGACCTGGGGGAGACGGTCGAGGCGCTCGCCGCCGCCGCGTACTCCCGGGTCGAGCTGGTCGAGAAGCGCGGCGAGTTCGCGGTGCGCGGCGGCATTCTGGACGTCTTCCCGCCGACCGAGGAACACCCGCTCCGGGTGGAGTTCTGGGGCGACGACGTCGAGGAGATCCGCTACTTCAAGATCGCCGACCAGCGGTCCCTGGAGATCGCCGACCACGGGCTGTGGGCGCCGCCCTGCCGCGAGCTGCTGCTGACCGACCAGGTCCGCGAACGGGCCGCCGCACTCGCGGAACAACACCCCGAGCTGGGCGAACTCCTCAACAAGATCGCCGAGGGCATCGCGGTGGAGGGCATGGAGTCGCTCGCCCCGGTCCTCGTGGATGACATGGAGCTGCTGATCGACGTGCTGCCCGAGGGCTCGATGGCCGTCGTGTGCGACCCCGAGCGGGTCCGCACCCGGGCCGCGGACCTGGTCGCCACCAGCCAGGAGTTCCTGGAGGCCTCCTGGGCGGCCACCGCGGGCGGCGGCGAGGCCCCGATCGACGTCGGCGCGGCCTCGCTGCGCGGCATCGCGGACGTCCGCGACCGGGCCCGCGAGCTGGAGATGATGTGGTGGTCGATCTCCCCGTTCGCCGCCGGCGAGGACCTGGACGAGGACACCCTCAAGCTCCGGATGCACGCCCCGGAGGCGTACCGCGGCGACACCGCCCGCGCGCTCGCGGACACCAAGGGGTGGCTGGCCGACGGCTGGCGCACGGTGTACGTCACCGAGGGCCAGGGCCTCGCCTCGCGCACCGTCGAGGTGCTGGGCGGCGAGGGCATCCCGGCCCGGCTGGACGCGGACCTGGGCGAGATCTCGCCGTCCCTGGTGCACGTCTCCTGCGGCGCCATCGACTACGGCTTCGTCGACCCGGAGCTCAAGATCGCCGTCCTGACCGAGACCGACCTGACCGGCCAGCGCACCGCCATCAAGGACCTGGGCCGGATGCCGGCCCGCCGCCGCAAGAGCATCGACCCACTGACGCTGGAGACGGGCGACTACATCGTCCACGAGCAGCACGGCGTGGGCCGCTACATCGAGATGGTGCAGCGCACGGTGCAGGGCGCCACCCGCGAGTACCTGCTCGTCGAGTACGCCCCCGCCAAGCGCGGTCAGCCCGGCGACCGGCTCTACATCCCGACCGACCAGCTGGAGCAGGTCACCAAGTACGTCGGCGGCGAGGCGCCCACCCTGCACCGGCTCGGCGGCGCCGACTGGACCAAGACGAAGGCCCGCGCCAAGAAGGCCGTCAAGGAGATCGCCGGCGACCTGATCAAGCTCTACGCGGCCCGGATGGCGGCCCCCGGCCACGTCTTCGGCCCGGACACCCCCTGGCAGCGCGAACTGGAGGACGCCTTCCCGCACGCGGAGACGCCCGACCAGCTCTCCACCATCGCCGAGGTCAAGGAGGACATGGAGAAGTCCGTCCCCATGGACCGGCTGATCTGCGGCGACGTCGGCTACGGCAAGACGGAGATCGCGGTGCGCGCGGCCTTCAAGGCGGTCCAGGACGGCAAGCAGGTCGCCGTCCTCGTCCCCACGACCCTCCTGGTCCAGCAGCACTTCGGCACGTTCACCGAGCGGTACGCCCAGTTCCCCGTCAACGTACGGGCGCTGAGCCGCTTCCAGTCCGAGGCCCAGTCCAAGTCGACGCTCGAAGGGCTGCGCGAGGGCTCCGTCGACCTGGTCATCGGCACCCACCGGCTCTTCTCGTCCGAGACGAAGTTCAAGGACCTCGGCCTGGTCATCGTCGACGAGGAACAGCGCTTCGGCGTCGAGCACAAGGAGCAGCTGAAGAAGCTCCGCGCCAACGTGGACGTCCTCACCATGTCCGCGACGCCCATCCCCCGTACGCTCGAAATGGCGGTGACCGGCATCCGCGAGATGTCGACGATCACCACCCCGCCCGAGGAGCGCCACCCCGTCCTCACCTTCGTCGGCCCGTACGAGGAGAAGCAGATCGGCGCGGCCATCCGCCGCGAACTGCTCCGCGAGGGCCAGGCGTTCTACATCCACAACCGAGTCGAGTCGATCGACCGGGCCGCCGCCCGGCTGCGCGAGATCGTCCCCGAGGCGCGGATCGCCACGGCACACGGCCAGATGTCCGAACAGGCCCTGGAGCAGGTGGTGGTGGACTTCTGGGAGAAGAAGTTCGACGTCCTGGTCTCCACCACGATCGTCGAGTCCGGCATCGACATCTCCAACGCCAACACCCTGATCGTGGAGCGCGGCGACAACTTCGGCCTCTCCCAGCTCCACCAGCTGCGCGGCCGGGTCGGCCGGGGCCGGGACCGGGGCTACGCCTACTTCCTCTACCCGCCGGAGAAGCCGCTCACCGAGACGGCCCACGAGCGCCTCGCCACGATCGCCCAGCACACCGAGATGGGCGCGGGCATGTACGTGGCCATGAAGGACCTGGAGATCCGCGGCGCCGGAAACCTGCTGGGCGGCGAGCAGTCGGGCCACATCGCGGGCGTCGGCTTCGACCTGTACATCCGCATGGTCGGCGAGGCGGTCGCCGGCTACCGGGCCGCGCTGGAGGGCGGCGGCGAGGAGGAGGAAGCGCCGCTGGAGGTCAAGATCGAGCTCCCGGTCGACGCGCACATCCCGCACGACTACGCCCCCGGCGAGCGGCTCCGCCTGCAGGCCTACCGCTCGATCGCCTCGGCCACCTCGGAGGAGGACATCCGGGCGGTCCGCGAGGAGCTCACCGACCGCTACGGCAAGCTCCCGGAGCCGGTCGAGAACCTCCTCCTGGTGGCCGGCCTGCGCATGCTGGCCCGCGCCTGCGGCGTCAGCGACATCGTGCTCCAGGGCCAGAACATCCGCTTCGCCCCGGTGGAACTGCGCGAGTCGCAGGAGCTCCGCCTCAAGCGCCTCCACCCCAAGACGATCATCAAGCCGGCCCTCCACCAGATCCTGGTCCCGCGCCCGACGGCCGGCCGGATCGGCGGCAAGCCGGTGGTGGGCCGCGAACTCCTGGCGTGGACGGGGGAGTTCCTCACGACGATCCTGGGGTCGTGAGGGGGCGGGCCGCGGGGCGGGAGCCCCGGAGGGGATCCCTCAGGTGCGCCAGGCGGCCAGCAGATCCGCAGGACTGAGCGTCAGGTCCGGGCGGACGCCCTCTTCGACCCCCGCCGGGCACACGGCCAGCAGAGGGGCCGCCGACGCACCCGGCACGGCTGTCCGGGCCTCGGCGAGCCCGGACAGCTCACGGTCGCTGAAGCGCTTGGCCTCACGCCACTTGACCGAGCCGAGAAGGAGTACGCGCTTCCCCGATGCGGCGGGGACGACGATGTCGTACTCCCGGCTGTTGCCGCGGTTCCACCAGCTTCCGACCGGCCCGCCGCCCTCCAGCCCCGGCAAATCCGGGCTGAGCCGGTACACCGCCTCCTGTACGAGCGGTTCGACGGCCCGGCCCCGCCAGCTCGGCCAGCCCCGGTCGAAGGAGGCGCGGGCGATGTCCGCCCTGCCGCGCGCGATGTGGGCCCGCTGTTCCTCAATGAAGCGGAACCAGAAGCGCAGGTACGGGTCGTCGATGCGGTAGCGCCGCAGCTTGCTCCTCGCGGGCGCACCCACAGGAACGTCCACGCTGACCACTCTTTTGTCGGCGAGCACCTTTATGGCCCTGGTGACCGCCGTGTGCGCACTCACCCCCTCCTCCGGAATCCTTCCGGCGACCTGAGTGAAGGTGCTGAGCCCGACCTCGGTTCCTCCGATCGCGGACAGGACGCGCCGGGCCTGCTGGACATCGGGAAATTCCGCGTCGAGCGACCGCTGCCCCATGACCGCCAGGTCACTGTTCTCGTCGCCGAGCTGTTCGTGCACGAACGCCCGGGTGCTGCGCGCGCGTGCGCGGTCCAGGACGAGGCGCGGATAGCCGCCGGTGATGAGCGCGGTATCGAAAGCGTCCAGCGCGTTCCTGCCGTTCGTGCCGTCCCCCAGGGCCTCGGCGCACTCGGCGGGGTCGAAGGGCGCCACGGTGACGCTCCTGGCCCGGCCGTAGAGCGGCCTGTCGTGCTCGGTCAGCCGTTCCATCATCGCGACATCGGAGCCGATCAGTACGAAGAGAACGGGAGTGTTCTCCAGGTGCCGGTCCCACGCGTTCTGGAGCTGCCCCTCCAGGGCCGGATCGGCTTCGGCGGCCCAGGGGAACTCGTCGATGACGACGACGGAGGGGGTGTCGCGACAGGCGACGGCGATCCTGCCCAGTGCGTCCCGCCAGTCGGTGGGAGGAGCGGAGAAGAGCGAATCGGCGTCGGTGAGCGGAGTGGTCGAGGTGTGCAGTTCGGCGGTGAACGTCCGGAGCTGAAGGGCCGCCGGTGCGTTCTTCACGGCGGAGAAGTAGAGGTAAGGCAGCCCCGACTGCTCGACGAAGCGCGTGAAGAGCCGGGACTTCCCCACCTGGCGGCGTCCGCGCACGGCGAGCAATTGCCCGGTTCCGGTTTCGCGGATGCGTAGTGTGCGCTGCGCCAGCTCGGTGAGCGTGCGTCGGCGGCCGTAGAAACCCATGGGTCTGCCTCCTTTACAGCTAAACATACATGGATGAATCATACGCAGATGAAACATGCACGCATGAATGTTAGTGAGGTAGTGATGTGAGAGTTGACTCTCACGCATTGTGAGAGGATGCTCTCGCGTCATGCACTCCAGTAATCGCATGGGCGATATCGAGATCACTGATCCGCAGGCGATGCGGGCCCTGGCGCATCCGGTACGGCTGGCGATCCTCGATCACCTGCGCCGGGACGGGCCGGCCACCGCCACCGAACTCTCACCGGGCGTGGGGGCGACCCCGTCGGTGACCAGCTGGCACCTGCGCCACCTCGCGAGCTTCGGGCTGGTCCGCGACGCCGAACCCGGCCCGGACCGCCGGCAGCGGCGGTGGGAGGCGGTGGCGCGGGGCTTCCGCTTCGCGGAGCCGCAGGACCCGGCGGACGTCGAGGGCCGGTCGGCGGCGCGCGAACTGTCGCGGCAGATGTTTCTGCGTCACGCGGACGCCCCGGCCCGCTGGGCCGATGAGGTCGAGCCCGTACTCGATCCGGCATGGCGCGGCCCGGCCGGGCTGGCCGACACCCGTGTCACGGTCTCGGCCGAGGAACTCGCGGCCATCCAGGACGGGATCGAGCGGATTCTCGCGCCGTACGTCACGCGCGACCCGGCCGACCGGCCCGCCGGAAGCCGTGGCGTACGGCTGATGCGCTACGTCCTGCCGGAAACAGCCGGAGAACAGGGCCGGGCTGGGGCGGGCCGGCAGGCGGACCAACAGGAGGAACGGCAGGCGGGCCGCAGGACACAGGAAGCAGACCGCCGGGAAGAGCGGCAGGCAGGCCGCCGGGCAGGGCGGCGGAAGCCGTGAGCGGCGCAGACCTGCCACCCGCGATATCCCTGTGGCGCGATCGTCGGTTCACCCGCTTCTGGGCCGGTAACTCGGTCTCGCAGTTCGGCGACCGGATCACCGAGCTGGCCCTGCCCTTGATAGCGATCGGCGCGCTGGACGCCTCGGCCAACCAGGTGGCGTGGCTGACCGCGCTCATCTGGACCCCCAACCTGCTCGCGATCCTCCTGGGCGCCTGGGTGGACCACCAGGCGCGCAAACGCCGTCTGATGATCCTCGCCGACCTCGTGCGCGCCGCGGTGCTGCTGAGCCTGCCCGCGGCCCAGCTGCTGGGGGCGGTGACGCTCACGCACCTGTATGCCGCGGCCCTGCTGACGGGCGCCGCCGGGGTGCTGTTCAACACGGCCTATCCGCCGTTCTTCGTACGGCTGGTACCGCGTGCCTCCTACGTCGACGCGAACAGCAAGCTCAGCGCCAGCCGTTCGGCGTCCTATGTCGCCGGCCCGGCGATTGGCGGCGCGCTGGTCCAGGCGCTCACCGCGCCCGTCGCCCTGGTGGTGGACGCCCTGAGCTTCCTGGTGTCGGCGGTCCTGATCGGCCGGGTCCGGGTCGGGGAACCGCCGGCGGCCGCCCCCGGCGCCGCAGCGTCCTCACTGCTGCGGCGGTCCAGAGAGGGCTTGGCGTTCGTCGTCCGTCACCCGGTGCTGCGGGCGAGCCTCGGCTGCGCGGCCACCGTCAACTTCTTCACCTTCGTCGGAGGCAGCGGCCTGCTCGTGCTGTTCGCCAGCCGGAGCCTCGGACTGTCGGCAGGCGTGATCGGCCTCGCCCTCGGGGCCGGCGCGACCGGTGGCCTGCTCGGCGCGGTGTGTGCTCCCGCGATCTCACGACGGCTCGGCATGGGGCGCAGCATCGCCGTGGGCGCCGTGCTCTTCCCCGCACCGATCGCCATCGCCGCCGCGGCGGACGGCCCGCTCTGGCTCCGCGCGGGGGCGCTCGCCGCGTCGCAGTTCCTCGCCGGCTTCGGCGTCATGCTGTTCGACGTCAACCTCAACTCCCTCCAGGCCGCGGTGATCCCCGATCACATGCGCAGCCGGGTCGCGGGTGCGTACAGCACGGTCAATTACGGGACGCGCCCCGTCGGCGCCATCGTCGGCGGCCTGCTCGCCACGCTCGTCGGGTTGCGACCGACACTCCTGGTGGCCGCCGTCGGGGGAGCCCTGTCGCTGCTCTGGCTGCTGCCTTCCCCGATTCCCCGGATCCGCTCACTGGACCCGGAGACGCTTGCGGGCGTCATCGGGGACGGGATCGCGAACGGGGGCAGCGGGAGTCGGCAGGCCGTGTGATGCGGCAGGCTGGTGTCGGTGTCGGTTACGGAGGAGAACGGTATGGGCGGCAGTGAGTGGATCAGCTCTTCGGTGCCCTATCTCGCCGCGACTTCCGGAGCTCCAGGTGACACGTGGGGTGCGGAGGCCGCCGCCGAGGGGCGTCGGGGCAGTCAGCGCATCGTTCAGGCGGGTGAGGTCGAGGCACCGGATGAGGTCGCTGAGCTGCTGAGGCTGTCTGCCGGGCAGCGCGTCATCGCCCGGCGCAGGGTCATGTATCTCGACGGTGAGCCGTGCGAGTTGACGGACACGTACTATCCCGTGGACATCGCGGGCGGCACCGGACTTGCCGGTACCAGCAAGATCGCGGGCGGGGCGGTCAGGCTCCTCGCGGAGCTCGGGCATGTGGGCGTCTGCGTACGGGAAGAAGTGACCGCGCGGCCGGCCACCGGGCACGAGCGGGAACAACTGCGCCTGGCGGAAGGGGAACCCGTGCTGCAACTCACCCGGCTCACTCTGGACGACTCTGGCAGGGCCATTCAGGCAGACGTCATGGCGATGCCGCCGCGACGCCAGAAGCTGCGGTACGAGATCAGGATCGGATGACTGCGCCCCGACCCGACCGGCCCGCCAGACGAGGCCCGGCCCGCCCCGACCAGGCCCCGCCGCCGGCAGCGGGGCCCGAGTGCGGTGGCGAGGCGTCAGAAGCCGGTCAGGTCCAGGGACCGGGCCATCGCGTGGTAGCCCGCATCGTTCGGGTGGAGGTGGTCGCCCGAGTCGTAGGTGGGGGTCATCCTGGCCGGGTCCGTGGGGTCGGCCACGGCCAGGTCCAGGTCGACCACCGCGTCGTACGCGCCGGAGGTCCGGATCCAGTCGTTGACCGCCTGCCGCTTGGCCTCGTTGGCGGTGCTGTCGTAGGACGAGCCGCCGATGGGGGTGAGGGTCGCGCCGATCGCCCTGATGCCCTTGGCGTGGGCCTGGCGGATCAGTGAGCGGTGTCCGGCGATCAGCTGGGCGACGGAGACCTCGGGGCTCGGGGTGCCCACGGCGCCCGTGCCGCTCGCCCCGATGTCGTTGATGCCCTCCAGCACGATAACCGTGCCCACGCCCGGTTCGCCGAGCGCGTCCTTGCGGAAGCGGGCCACGCCCTTCTCCCCGGCCCAGTCCATGTCGTTGGTGACCTGGTTCCCGGCGATGCCCTGATTGACGACGCTGCGCGGCTTCCCGGTGGCCGCGAAGCGCTCCGCCAGCTCGTCGGGGTAGCGGTTGTCCGCGTTCGGGGTGGACCCGACGCCGTCGGTGATGGAGTCGCCGAAAGCCACGACCCCGTTCCTGCGCGGGGCTCCGCCGCCGCTGACCTCGACGCCGGTCAGGTAGTACCAGGATTCGCTGGTCTCCGTGAACGCCGCTCCGCCGCGGTCGGCACGGTGATCGCCCTGCGCCCGGTAACTCGTCGCCGACGACATCAGGTGGAAGGTGGCCGGCCCGGTCGGCCCGGCCAGGTGCAGGGTGACGGTCAGCGATTCGAGCGCCCGGGTCCTGAACGGCAGCGCGTCACTGGTCAGTTCGGACCCGGCCGCGATGGTCGCCGAGCGGTGCCGCCCGAAGGAGAGCTGCTGGAGCGAGCCCGGCCTGACCGAGGCCCCGTCGTCCGTACGGGCCACGGTCGCGCCGGTGATCCGCAGCGGGATGCTGCCGTAGCGGTTGGACAGTTCGACGCGGGCCCGGGTTCCGCCGGTGCTGACGCGGACCACCTGGCGTACGGTCTGGTCCGCGAAGCCCTGCTGCGACCAGTTCGGCCCGAAGGGCGCGGCCGGTGCCTGCGGCGAGGTCGCCCAGCCCCCCTGCCACTGCCCGTGGTCCTGCTGCGCAGGGGCGCCGGTGCGGGCCGGCGCGGCGTGTGCCGGCGCGACGAGCCCTTCCCCGCCGGTGAGTGGCAGTACCGCCAGTGCGGCTGTGGTCAGCGCCGTGACAGCCGTGCGCCGTGCTGCGTGCGTGGTTCTCATGTTCCCCACCCTGTCGTCTTTTGAAGCCCATGTCGCCGATCACGTGCGCACGACACGGTCAAGCGTCGACCGGCTCCAGCTATTCCCCCTGGATGGCGGGTAGTTGGTCGGGGCGGTGGTCAGTCGGCCCCGTCCGCCTCGAACATCGACGCGGCCAGCGACCGGAACACCTCCTCCGGGTCCCGGTCGCCCACCGCGCCGCTCAGGTTGCCGCTCAGCAGCAGGGTGGCGAAGCCGTGGGCCAGGGACCAGGCGGCGGTGCCCGTGAGCCGGGGGTCCTCACCGCGGCGGGCGGCGGGGAGTGTGCTGACGCCCGTTCGCAGTTCGACCGAGGCCCGGAGCTTCGCGGCCACCAGGTCCGGGTCGTCCCCGCGGCAGAGCTCCGGCTGGAACATGACCTGGAAGTGGGCCGGGTGCCCGGTTGCGAACCGCACGTACCGCACGCCGCGCTCGCGCAGGTCCGGGGCGTCGGCCAGGGCGTCGGCGAAGAGCTCGTAGCCCTCGGTGGCGATGGCGGTGAGCAGGCCTGTGCGGTCCTTGAAGTGGTGGGCGGGGGCGGCGTGGGAGACGCCGGCCCGGCGGGCCAGGTCGCGCAGGCTCAGCGCGCCGGGGCCCTCGGTGCGGATGACGTCGAGCGCGGCGGTGAGGACGGCCTGCCGCAGATCGCCGTGGTGGTAGGTGCCGGTGCTCGTCATGACAGCAGATTACGCGGAATCTAGGCATTGACAAGTTAGAGGGCGAGGCGCACTGTGGGAATCTAGTCACTGGCAAGATTCGTGTCACGGAAGGCGGAGACATGTCCGACGAGCTGGGTCGCGCACGGCAGATGTGGCACCTCCTGGAGCCCCTGCACGCTGTTCTCTACTACGCGCCGGAGGCCTTCGAGGAGGCCGCCGCGCTCGGCTACCGGACGGATGAGCGCTGGCCGAGCTACTTCGCCTGGCGGGCCGCGCCGCTCGGGGACGCGGACGCGGCCCGGGTCGCCGGGACCTTCTACAGCTTCAGCCCGGCCATGGTGGACGAGTACGTGCCCGCCGTCTGGTCCGTCGCCCCGTCCGCCGCCGTGCTCGCGGCCCGCACCAGGGCCGTCGACCGCACGTACCGGACCCTGCTGGGGGAGGCCTGCGACGCTCCGGACACCGCCGAGGCCGTCGCGCTCCTGCACCGCGTCACGGAGGCGGCCGACACGACGGGCCGCCCGCTCGCCGCGGCCAACGCCGCCCTGCCCCGGCCGGACGAACCGCACCTCGCGCTCTGGCGGGCGGCGACCGTCCTGCGCGAGTACCGCGGCGACGGGCACCTCGCGGCGCTCGCGCACGCGGAGCTCGACCCGGTCGAATCGCTGGTCTCCTTCGCGGCCATCGGCGCGGCGGCACCCGAGGTGTTCGCGAGCCGGGGGTGGAGCGACCAGGAGTGGGGAGCGGCCCGTCAGAGGCTGCTGAAGCGCGGGCTGTTGACGCCTGACGGTACGGCGACGGAGGCGGGCCGGGCGCTGCGCGGCGAGGTCGAACGGCGTACGGACGAGGCGGCCGCCGCCCCCTGGCGGGAGCTCGGGAGCCAGGAGCGGGAGCGGCTCGTGGAGTTGCTCGGACCGTTGTGGGTGGCGGCGATCGGGTCCGGGATGCTGCCGTCCGAGACGACGCTGGGCATCGGGAAGGTGTGATCCGGAACGCATCCGGGGCGCAGGGCGGTCATGAACACGTCCTGGCGGGGAATACGTCCGTAGAATAACCGAGTTGGTTCGGCTTTCTCCCCGTCAGGACGGCTTCGAGTGATATCTCCCCGCGCATACCGAGTGATGGTGCCCGCCCTCGGAGTGGCCGCCGTGCTGGCCCTGGCGGGCTGCGACCCCGAGAAGATCACGTCCGGTGCCGAGTCGCCGGGCGCCGGCTCGAACGGCGGCGGCGGCCCGGTCACCGGCTTCGGCGCCAGGCCGCTCGACAACGCCGACGGCACGAAGGCCGGCCTGGCGCCCCTCACCTCCGACAAGGACCGGGCGGCGGCCCGCAAGGTCATCGAGAAGGTCGCCACCAAGGGGCGCGGCCCGAAGACCGGCTACGAGCGCGACAAGTTCGGGTACGCCTGGAAGGACTCCGTCGACCACGTACCGCTGTCCCACAACGGCTGCGACACCCGCAACGACCTGCTGGCCCGGGACGGCAAGAAGGTCGAGTTCAGGTCTGGTTCGAAGTGCGTGGTCGCCTCGATGACCCTCAAGGACCCGTACACCGGCAAGACCATCGAGTGGCGCAAGCAGCAGGCCACCAAGGTCCAGATCGACCACGTCATGCCGCTGTCGTACGACTGGCAGATGGGCGCCGCCCACTGGAACGAGTCCAAGCGGCAGCAGATCGCCAACGACCCGCTCAACCTCATCCCGGTGGACGGCCCGGCCAACAACGCCAAGCGCGACTCGGGCCCGGCGTCCTGGCTGCCGCCGTACAAGCCGGTCCGGTGCTCGTACGCGCTGCGGTTCGCGCAGGTCTCGCTGAAGTACGAACTCCCGGTCACCACCGCCGACAAGAAGGTCATGCTGGAGCTGTGCGGCGGCTGACGGGGCGGCGCATCGCCCCGCCTCGCCGAGTGCCCACCTCCGCACAAGACCGCGAGCGGCGGCATTCGCTGGAGGCGAGCGGCTACGTCTTCACTCGGCCCGACGGCAGCCCCAGCGAGGGTGCCACCCTTGCCCGGCAATGCAACACCCTGCTCCGCCACGTCCGTTTCCATTACCTCCGGCACTCGGTAGTGGCCGTTCTCGGACCAAGGCGTCGAACTCGTCGCCATCAAGGAGTTGCTGGGCCGCACCCACATTGGCGTGACTGCCACCGTGTAGGCCCACGTCCGACTCCGCCTCCAGCGCGACGCCATCGACCTCCTCGACAACCGCCGCCGCAACCCCGTTCAGCCCTCCACCCGACGACAGCGATGAACCCACCACTTTGTGCAGCCCCCGCCCGCTGACGTTGCCCTCAACCATTGCCGTCAAGACGCGCAGAAGCCCCGCCGGAACAATTCCGGCGGGGCTTGGTTACTGGGGTCCGGCGTGCAACCGCCTTGCCGTCAATGGCCCGCACTCCGCACGGAGCCAAAGGAAGTGATAAAGGCTCAAGAACGCTTTGGCCACGGCCTTCGGCCTGGAGAGGCCCAAGCACACACCAGTGGTCGAGTTGGCCGCACCGCGAATTCCAACGCCTCAAACGGCGTTTCGCCCAGCTCCCAAACAAGGCCGTCCAGGTAAGCCCGCACGCTACCGCTGGAACCCATGAATACGTGGCTGCTGCTCAACCACCAGCCCACCGGGTTGTGATTCTCCCCGAACACTTCCTCTAGCAGAAGTGCCTCGTCCAGGTATCGGACTCCTTTATTCGGGCTGACCCAATAGGGTTCATCATTCATGAAATTCGGACCAGCAGCCAAGGCCGGCCGGATCTCCAAACCCCAGAATTCCCTGATGAAGGATATGAAATTCTCATGTATCGCATACCCGGAGAGAGTGAGCCGTGCGATGGTGTCTGAGACATCTACGCTCCTTCCTGGCCGCCATCCGGCGGCCAGGAGAGCTTCACGGACTGGAAGGCTCAGCCCATGGTCAGGCCCCGCTGATTCACGGCCCAATGAAAAGCCCCTTCTTGAGCCGAGCGCACCGCCCACAAGGCTTGGCAACGTCGCCATGCTCCCAGTTACCGTCGGGGTCGTCACCCACGTGAATGACATCCATGTGGCCTCCACGTATCGCATCCGGACCCTCGGCATTATAAGCCTTGATCAGACACTTAGTCTCGGCGCATCCGCCATGGTGATCGAGCTCGTCGAAAACATCTTCCATACCGGGAGGTGCAGAAACCTGCTCCTTGTTATGCGCACGATAGGTCGCACCCGAAGGTGAAGTGTATTCGGCAGCATATTCTGCCTCATATGCTTCCGCTATGTCGGCCGTATTTTGCAGATCTTGCGAAGGGGGGCAGTTGTGGACCAATACCGGTGTCGAGCCCGCGAGGACATAGTACGTGTGGACGTCGCGGACGGTCAGGTTATTGACGGTGCTGCTTTTGACCGTCCAGCGGCCGATCGCCGTGATCTGGACGTGCGTCCCCGCGCTGGTGCGGAGCCATTCGCCGGGCTTGAGGTCCGTGGCCTTGATCCAGGCGTTCAGTTCGGGGACCCAGAAGGGGTGGCCGTCGGTCGCGGTGACCTGGGCCGTTCTGGTGCCCTTCTTGCCGTCGGTGTCGATCGTGACCTTGACCAGGTGCTTAAGGCCCTGGCCCTTGATCTCGGCCGTGACCGTCTCGGTCCGGGTCTCGCCGGTTGCCGGGTCGGTCGTGACGACCTTGTCGCCGGCCTTGACCTTCTCGATCGGCTTCGTCGAGCCGTCGGCCATCAGGACCTTGGTCCCCGGCACGAAGCTGTTGCACGTCCCGCCGGACTCGCCCGATGCCTTGCCCGAGCCGCCGCTGCCGCTGGATCCGCCGCTGCTCTTGGTGGATCCGCCGGTCTTGCCGCCCGGCTTCGAGCCGCCGCCGCTGCCACCGCCGCCGCCGTGGGCCGACACCTTCGGGGCAGCCTTGGCCTGGGCCCTCTTCTGGACCGGGTTACCGGTCTTCTTCGCGGCCGCGAGTGCCTTGTCGGCGGTTCTCTTCGCCGCTTCGGCCGCCTTTTTCTTGGCTCGCTGCGCCGCCAGCTTCTTGGCCCGCTCGATCGCCAGTTTCTTCGCCCGTAGTGCCGCCGCCTCGGCCGCCTTCGCCGCCTTGAGGACGATCTGGGCTGCCTTCTTCGCCGCCTGGAACGATTCGACGGCCTTGATCGTGCGCTTGACCGCCTTGATCACCGAGGGGATCTTGCCGAGCTTCGTCCAGGGGATTGCGTCGACCGCGATGCTGACGCAGGACCACATGTCACCGCCGAAGCAGGCCATGGCGTCGTTGATGCCGATGAAGTCCTTCAGCGTCTCCCATGCCACGGCGAGGATCACCGAGGTCATGGACTTGCCCATCATCGACTGCGCCTGCGCGACCTGTGCCGCTGACAGGCCCGCGCCGGCCAGCGCCGCGGCCCGTTCGGTCGCCGAGAGCGAGATGGCCAGACCTGTTGGGTCGGACATCGTCACCGGGTTGTTGTGCGCGTAGGCGTACCCGTTGGACTGCAGTACGTCGTTGAGGTCCACCACCGGGTCGGCGGACAGGAAGCGCCCCACCACCGGGTCGTACAGGCGGGCGCCCAGTGGGACGAAGCCGGACGCGTTGTCCTCGGAGGCGCCCAGGAAGCCGGTGTGCGCCCGGAGGCCGGCGCCGGCCGTGTCCGCGCCGCGCTGGTTGCCGAACGGGTCCTGTTTGCGGATCCGTACCTGCATTCCGCCGTCCAGGGCGACCTCGGCATAGGTGCTGCCCTGGTGGTCACCGGTCTGGGCGACGAGCCGGTCGGCGCTGTGGCCGTTGGCGTAGCGCATGACCGTGCCGCCGGGAGCGGCGTAGGTGCGCTGGGTGGTGGCCAGGACGCCGCCCTGCTGGACGGTGACCTCGGCCTCGCCCAGGTACAGCGTGGCCTGCTTCCCCTTGATCGTCAGCAGGCGGGAGCCGTCGGGGCCGTAGATGTGACGGGTGTCGTTCTGCGGCGCCCAGAGCTGTTCGGCCTTCGTGCTGTCGCAGGAGGCCAGTACGACGGCGGTGGTATCGGCCGAGTCGGCGTTCTTGACGGACAGGCACAGTGCCGAGGCGACATGGATGAGCTGGCCGGAGGCGTTCCGCTTCAGTTCCTGGCCGGCCGAGCCGTCGCACTTCTGGATCTGGACCGCGGACCCGGCAGTGGTGCCGGTGGGCTGGACGCACCACTTGTCGTAGATGTTGAGCGTGCCCCGGTCGGGGTCGGTCGGTGCCTTCCCCGGGGTGGGGCTGAAGCGCCAGTCCTGCGCCAGGGAGGAGTTGCAGGAGTACAGCTCGACCGGCGTCCCCGCCACCGCGAGACTGCTTGTGAGGTCGAGACACTTGTCGGCGAGGCCCACGTACGGGGTCTTGCCGCCGGTGCCCGCGCCCTTGATGCGGTCGACCTTGCCGTCGTACGTCCAGGTCAGGTCCTGCTTGTCACCGTTCTCCAGGGAGGTGACGGACTTGGTCTCACCGGTCAGCTCGTACAGCCGCTCCGCCTCGGCCTTGACCTGGGCACCGGCCGGTGTGGTGTAGGACTTCGACACCTTGGCCAGCGTGTGCGGCTGGGTGCCGTCCGCCTTGCCGTAGGTGTAGGTGCTCGTGGCGTCCTTGTCGGTGTCGCCGGTGAGGTCCTTCTCGGTCAGCTTGGTGCGGTTGCCGAGCAGGTCGTACTCGTACTCCTGCCAGTAGCCGGAGCCGTCCTTGCCGGCGGCCACGGCGACCGATCCGGCGCCATCCTTCGGGCCGGTGCAGGCGCTCTGGTCCTTGGCGGTCCAGGCGGTCTTCAGCTGGCCCAGCGGGTCGTAGACGAAGCACTGCCGTTCATCGATCCCGGTCGCCGCCTCCTGGATCGAGGTGACGTTTCCGGCCGGGTCGTAGGTGTACGAGCGCTTGGAGACGAGATTGCCGGGGACCACCGACTGGTCGCCGCTCTGTTCGCGGTAGACCTGCTGGTCTTTCAGCTCGCCACTCGACTCGTCGAACGTCGACTGCGTCCACACCCGGTAGGGCTGGGCGCCGAGCGTGGAGCGCAGCACCTGGCCGTAGGGGTCGTAGATCGTTTCGGCGCCGTACCAGTCCTTGCCGGAGACCGACAGCGGCTTGCCGTCCTCGTTGTAGCGGACGACGAGCTTCTCCGCGTCGAACGCGCCGACCTTCGGCAGCGTGGAGCTCTCCAGTACGCCGTCGGCGGCGTAGTCGTAGGAGTACGTGTACGACTTGTCCAGGCCCCACGTGTCGGCCAGCGTGGCCGGCAGGCTCAGCGTGGTGGACGTCGGCTGGTAGTCCTTGGTGTAACCGTCGACCTTCTGCGTGTAGGCCTGGCCGTCGGTGTAGCGGGTGGCGGTGGAGGGCAGGCCCTTGCCGCCGGGGGTCTGGTCGTAGCCGTAGTCGGCCAGGAGGGTGCCGCTCGCGTCGTTCAGCCGCTGCTGGGTGGGCCGCGACAGTTGGTCGTAGCCGTTCCAGACGGTGATGCCGCGGGCGTTCTTCGTGGTGAGGACGCGGTCGTGGTTGTCGTACGTGTTCCGCGTCGTGCCCGTGTCCGGGTCGGTGGCGGTCTCCTGACGGCCCCGGCTGTCGTACGTCCAGGTCCACGGGTGGGTGGTGTCGGCGGAGTTGACCGCCTGCACCAGCTGTCCGCGGGCGTCGTACCGGTAGCGCATCGACGTCATGCCGTCGGGCGCGGCCGGGTTCAGGGTGTCCACGCGGGACGTGCGGCCGAGGGCGTCGGTGTAGACCTGGTAGGACGAGGCGCCCTGCGGGTTGATGACCTTCGACCAGTCCAGGCCGTACTCGTAACGGGTGGCCCGCTCGTCGACCGGCTGGGACGACGACTCGTGGGTCAGCGGGTCCTCGACCTTGAGGAACGGCGTCTCCTTGAGCACGCGGCCGGAACCGTCGTAGGCGTAGCGCGTGATGTTGGGGACGGCCGTGTCGCTGACCGGGGTGAACAGCTCGCCATCTGTGGCCTCGTACGTCAGGTAGGCGTTGTTGGTCTGCCACACCTCACCGGAGCTGTTGTACAGCGTGTCGGTGACGAGCCGTCCGCCGCCGTCCGCCTGCTCCTGCGTCTGCCGCTCGCGGCCGAGGCCGTCGTAGAGCGTGACGGAGGTCTCGATGCGGTCGTCGTGGCCACGCGTGTAGGTGGTGACGTAGGAGGGCTTGCGGTCCTCGCCCGCCTTGTATGCCGGCACCGTGTAGACCGCCCTGAAGTCCGGCACGGCCGTGTCGGAGGGGGTCCGGTCGGCGGCCCAGGCCTTCTCGAGCCGGCCCAGTGGGTCGAACTCGGCCTGGGTGACGTGCTTGTTCGCGTCGGTCGTCTTCAGGGTGGTGCCGCGACCGGGCTCGACCTCACGGATCTCGGCGTGTCCTGCGGCGTTGGTCTGGGTGACCTTGAAGACCTGGCCGGTGTCAGGCTCGTAGGTGATCGAGCCGGCGGGCTTGTCGTCCTGGTCGGTCGCGCTCACCACACGGCCGACCGCGTCGAACGCGGTGCTGCCGTCGGACTGCCAGCCGGTTCCGGTGCCGTTGACCGACCAGGTCCGGGACGCCTCGCCCTTCGTGGTGGACGCGAGCGCCGCACCGTAGGCCTGGCCGTCGTACGCGGTCCTGGTGCCGCCGTTCAGCGTCGACAGGGTGGCGAAGTCGGCCGCGGCGCAGGTGGTCGGGGAGACCAGGACCTGCTTGGACAGACCGATGAGGTTCTTCGCGGTGTTGTGGACGTACTCCGACTTGGTGCAGGACTCGTCGCCGGACTTGCCCGTGTCGCCGAGCGACTCCACCTGGACGGGCAGGCCGTAGACCGACTCGTAGACCGTGTGCGTCTTCACCGTCCGCTCGGTGCGGGGGTCGTCACTGTTCTTGCCGGAGGACCTGGTGTACGCGATCTCGTCGGGTTCGGTCACCCGCCAGGCGCGCAGCGGGTCCAGGCCGTCGTCGCGGTCGCGGTGGGCGAGTTCGGTGGCGGCCGGGACGGTGAGGGAGCGGGACACCCAGTCCGTGTCGGCGTCGTCCGCCTCTTCGTAGTCGAGTTCCTCGGCGATCCGGCCGGCGAACGGTTCGCTGTCCTTGGCGATCTCGGCGCCCTCGATGTCCTTCACCGAGACGTCGTCACCCATGCCGCGGAAGAAGCGGGTGACGGACTTGGAGCGCGTGGAGCCGATCGCCTTGTCGTCGGCACCCGTGATCACCGAGGTCTGCTCGAACCCGGCGAACTGCGAGTAGGTGCGGGTGGACTTCTTGGTGAACTCGCCCTCGGCGAGCTTCCAGCCCGCGTTCTTGTACTGGTACTCGGTCTGCGTCGTGTACGCCCCGTTGACGTTGGGGAGTTCTTCGATGGTCCCCACCACGTACTTGTGGAACCAGTCGATGTCCTCGACCTCGGGGTCGGGGTGCCAGAACGACGGGTAGCACAGACGGGTGTTGGACTTCAGCGCCGCCTTGTCGGACTTGCCGGGCAGGCCGGTTCCGGTGGCGCAGTCACCGGCGGGCTGCTTGTAGGTGACGACGGTCTCGCCGCCGTACTCGTTGATGACGCGCCCGATGCGCAGCCGCGAGAAGCCGGGCCGCGGGTCGTTCGGGCGCTTCACCCGGTTCGGCATGTCCTCGGCGTTGGACTCGAAGCGCACCGCGTTCATGGGGACGTTCTTGTCGGTGCTGCCGTTGCGGGCGTATCCGGTGCGCTGCACCGACTCCAGCCACAGGGCGGTGTTCGGCCCGGTCTTCAGGACCGGGAAGTTCTGTGTCAGCGTGAACCGGTCGACCACCTGCCGTGCGGTGGTGTCCGTCCGGCGCTGCGCCGAGGTCTGGATCTGCACCAGGCGCTTGCGGCTCCAGAAGGAGGGCCCGGCGTTCCAGCATTTCGTCTTGTAACTGGAGCTGACCTTACGGCAGTTCAGGTCGGCGGGAGTGTCGTACCAGATGCGGTACTTGCCTGGGTCCTTGTCCTCGAAGTTGGCGTCCGAGCAGGTCAGACTGCCTTCGGCGAGGCAGCGGTCGGTGACGGTGAAGTTGACGCGGGCCGGAGCGACGGCCGTGAACAGGGTGTTCTTGCGCTGGCCGTAGTCGATGTGGTCGAGCCAGCCGTCGCGGTCGTAGACGACCGGGGCCTTGAAGTCGAAGTTGCGGGCGTAGTAGTTCTGCGCCTTCTTCCACCAGAAGGACATGGCGTTCTCGTGGATGTCCTCGACGTAGTCGAGGCTCCAGCGCCAGCCCTGGGTGCACGAGGAGTGGGCCCAGTCACCGGCCTTGTAGCAGTCCTCGCCCGCGTGGTTGCCGTACACCGGGACGGTCAGCACCGAGTCGGTGACCGGCTGGCCGGAGGTCCAGCCGGGCAGCTTGTTCCGGCCGAACCAGTAGCGGGTGCCGTCACGGGTGGTGACGACCCAGTACTCGCCGTCCTTGGCGCCGTTGGCGTTGTCCGCGTCGGTCAGCCGCTCCACCCGGGAGCCGTCGCCGTTGGCCGTGAACCACGTGCCCTTGTCCTTGTCCCAGACCAGCTCGGTGGTCATGCCGCCGAGCGACAGGGTGGCGTTGTCGGAGCCCCAGCACAGGTCCGCGGTGCGGTGCGTCTTGTTGTTGGAGCCCTCCTTCTTTGAGTCCTCGCGGCAGTTGGCGTACGTCCGGGTGATCGATCCCGGGTTGTAGTCCCAGCCGTCGCCGATCCAGGAGGCCTGGTTGTTGGTGGAGGACGTGCGTCCGTCGACCGACTGCGAGGAGTAGCCCAGGGAGATCTTGGGCGCCAGCCCGCCGGCGCTCTCCGGCACCTGTACGTCGTAGGAGTACGTGAAGGCGCCCGAGGAGGAGCCTGCCGACCAGGCGCCGGACGACAGCAGCGGGGTCGCGGTGAAGTCGCCCGAGGCCGAGGCACCGGTGTCCATCGCGCCGATGACCTGCGGGCCGGAGGCGTCCACGGCCGGCAGGACGTAGCTGTCGCGGTAGGACGCGGAGCGGACGCTCGCGCCCGACGTCGTCGGACCTGCGTCACCGCCCAGCAGGCCGGCGACCGGGACGGAGCCGGTGAGGATCTTGCGGGTGGCCGACTTCTTGGCGGCCCCGGTCCGGGTGGGCGCCTTCGCGGCGGGGACCACCTCGACCGAACTGCGCAGCCGCTCGGGCTGCTTGTCGGCCTTGCCGGACATGGTCGTCACGCCGTCGTCGGTGGCGCAGTCGCCGGTGTCGGGTGCGTCGAGTACGCAGTCCGGCAGCAGGACCAGACCGAAGCGGTCGGCGGCCTGCGGGCCGTAGAGGTCGGCGAATCCGGTGGTGTCGACGGCGATGGAGACCTGTGCCGCGGGGTCGGCGCCGGCCGGCGGCGTGACCCTCATGATCATTCCGGAGACGCCCGCGTCCTGGGACGTGCTCGGCGCCGCCAGGCCGACCTTCCAGTCGCCGGCGATCGCGGCCGGGTCGGTGCCCTCGGGCACGCCGACGGCGATGGGGAGGTCGTCGACGGCAACCGTGGTACCGGGCGCGGTGTCCGCTGTCAGCGTGGCGACACCCTCGTCGGGCGACCAGGGTGTGACGGCGGTCGGCTGGTACGGGTCGACGGGTACTTCGTCCGCGGTGGTGAGGTTCTTCTCGGCTTCCTCGTCCCCGTCGAGCGCGGTGCTCTCGGGGAGGTCGGGGAGCTTGACCTCCTCGCGGCTCATGCCGGGGCCGGGTATCGCCCACGCCTCGGCGCTGAGGCTGCCCATCGAAAGGGACAGCGCCAGCAGTAGGACGGTGGCCACTCGGCTCTGCCGGTGGCGACGTCGTTGTGACTTCGTCCCGACCGGGCGTGAACGCCCCAGCCACGACGGCGGACTTTGAGCACGCATACGCGTCGACCCCACCCAAGGCATGCGAAGAACAACAGATGGCGCCCGAACCCTCTGTCATGAACCCCGCAGATTTCAAGATCAGTCGAGAGGGGTGCGAACGGCTCCGTGTGATCTGCGCCATGCGTCATGCGCTGACATACCGTCAACTTCAGGGATAAGTCGATAAAACAATGAAAAGCCCCGCCTACTACCTCACTTCGGGTGATCAAAAGCCGCAGATGACGCACGGTCAAGGCCCGGTCACGTGCGCACCATCCCTTCGTCACGACTTCATAAATTCTCCATATGTGGATCTCATGTGGAGTTCGTGTGATGGTGTGCGCGCCCATGCCCGTTCACCTGGTCCCACAAGGGAGTAGACCGCCGCCGTGTCCGCGCCGCATCGTTTCCTCAGCCCCTTCGTGCGCACGCGCACCAGGTTGGCCCTCACCCTCGGCCTCGTCCTCGTCGCCCTGACCACCGCACTGTTGCCGTGGCGGAGCGCTGACGAAGCCTCACCGCCCCTGTCGAACAAGGCCGCCCAGGCACGAAAGGCGGCGACCGGTCCACGCGATGAGGCCGCCGCCCAGTCGGAGGCCCTGCGCACCCACAAGCAGGTGCTCGTGGACACGGCCACCACTGCCACCTCCCAGACCTGGGCCCGGCCGGACGGCCTGCTGCGCACCCGCATGACCGCGCTCCCGGCCCGGGCGAAGACCGCCGCCGGCGCCTGGGCCCCGGTCGACAACCGGCTGCGGCGGGTGAAGGGTGCCGCCCGCGGGCTGGGCGTCCAGCCCGTCAACCCCGCTCAGCCCGTCCGCTTCTCCGGCGGCACGCCGGGCCACGGGGCCGCCCGTGCCGACCGCTCCCTCGCCCGGCTGTCGCCCTCCGAGGGCCCGAAGGCGTCGTCGGAGACGGTGCTGGCCGAGGTGGACATCGACGGGAACACCGTGGCCTACACCTGGCCCGGACCGTTGCCCGAGCCGGTGCTCGACGGTCCGCGCGCGCTGTACCCCGAAGTGCTGCCGGGTGTCGACCTGTTGCTGGTCGCCCGCGAGGACGGGGGCTTCGCCCAGTTGCTGATCGTCAAGAACCGCGAGGCCGCGCAGAGCAAGGCGGTGGCCACGGTGGCGTACGGACTGCGTTCGAAGACCGCGGTGTTCCATCACGACGAGGACAGCGGCCGCGTAGTCGTCCAGGACCGCTCCGGCAAGGAGGTCGGCTCGATTCCGACGCCCTTCGCCTGGGACTCCGACGGCCGTGACCCGGAGCTGGGCGACGGCCGGTCCACGACGCGCACCTCGGTCGCCACTCCGGCGGACGTGCTGAAGCTGTCCGGGCTGAGCGGCATCGAGCCGGGTGCGCACCAGGCCCCGATGCCGGTCGAGTTGAAGGGTGACGGAACCGGCACTGCCCGGCTCGACCTGCACGCGGCCCGGTCCGGACTGTTCACCGGCCCCGATGTGCGCTACCCGGTGTTCGTCGACCCGACGCTCAACAGCGGCTGGCTGGCGTGGACCGTCGCCTACAAGCCGTACCCGAACACCAGCTTCTGGAACGGCACCAACTTCAGCTCCGGCACCTCGGACGCCCGCGTCGGCCACGAGAGCGAAACCAACGGCACGGCCCGCTCCTTCTGGCGGATGAACTACAGCGCCAGCCTGAAGGGCGCGACCATCACCTCGGCGAGCTTCAAGGTGCTCAACAACCACTCCTGGTCCTGCACCACCCGTGAGTTCCAGTTCTGGCTGACGGGGGGGATCTCCTCCGGCACGACATGGAACAAGCAGCCGAGCTGGGCGACGGAGATCCAGCGCAAGTCGTTCGCCCACGGATGGTCCTCGTCCTCCTGCCCGGACGACTACGAGGCGTTCAACGTCAAGTCGGCGGCTCAGAAGGGCGCGGACAGCGGCTGGTCGAACATCACCTTCGGCATGCGCGCGACCAGCGAGTCCGACAGCCAGACGTGGCGCAAGTTCAAGGCCACCAGCGCCGCGATGGAAGTGGTCTACAACCGTCCGCCCACCACCCCTTCCGGCGTCTCCAGCATTCCGGGCGGCACCTGCAGCCAGGCCACGGCCGGTGCCACGATCGGCAAGACGAACCTGGTCCTGTCGGCGAAGTCCACCGACCCCGACGGCAACCTCAAGGGCCTGCGGTTCCGGTTCTGGAAGAAGGGCGCCACCACCCCGTCGGGCACTCTGGTCACCAGCCTCTCCAGCGGCAAGGCCACACTCACCGTCGCCGCGACCACCCTGGTGGACAAGGGCGTCTACTACTGGGACGTGCGTGCGGAGGACTCCGGCGGCAAGGTGTCGGCGTACTACCCGACCAGTGGCAACCGCTGCACCCTCACCGTCGACGGCTCGGGGCCGCCGCCGCCCACCGTGGAGAGCGACGTCTTTCCCGAGGCCACACCCGACGGCCAGACCTGGGCCACGGTCAACTTCGGCAAGACCGGCCCCGTCACCTTCACCTCCGAAGGGGCCGCCAGGTTCCGGTGGTCCATTGAGGGGGTGAACCCCAAGGACGTGACCGCCACCAACGGCACCTACACACTCGCCGGCTTC
Organism: Streptomyces sp. NPDC048462; assembly: GCF_043200175.1. NCBI lineage: Bacteria > Bacillati > Actinomycetota > Actinomycetes > Kitasatosporales > Streptomycetaceae > Streptomyces > Streptomyces sp. NPDC048462. The sequence continues at coordinate 44,461 of NZ_JBICXG010000010.1, read as the reverse complement.
GCCCCGACCCACGCCGGTCCCAACTGGCTCCAGGTGTACGCCTACGACGCGCTCGGCAACCCGAGCACGCGCACCGACTACAACTTCTACGTCCCGCCGCGGGACAAGGCGGACGGCCCCTTCGACACGGGCGGCGACGGCATCCCCGACCTGTTGATCGTGGATGCCGACGGCAAGCTCCGCAACTGCGTCGGCGGACCCGAGGGTGACCTGTACGGCTGCCTGGCCGCCTCCTACGACGCGGACAAGAAGCCCGATCCGCAGGGCCACTGGTACGACCCGGCCACCGGCAAGGCAGCGCTGATCACCCACTACCAGGACACCTACCCGGGCGACGGCTCCACCGACCTGTTCGCGGTCAATCCGGACGGCCGCTTCCGGCTCTACCCGGGCGACGGCTACGGCAGCTTCGACGTCACCCGGCGCCTGGAGGTCCGCCTGCCGTCGAACGCTCCGGCGCCGTCGACCTGGACGCAGATCAGGGCCATCGGCGACATCACCGGTGACAAGCTGCCCGATCTGGTGCTGCGCTCCGGTACCCAGTTCTGGCTCCTGTCCGGCTACACCGGCGCCACGTTCCGGACGGCCACGCTGATGAACGACGACGCGTGGGGCCGCCGCGACCTCGTCAACGTCACCGACATCAGCGGCGACAAGACGCCCGACCTGCTGTGGCGCAACCTGGACAACGGCAACATGTACCTCCGCCAGGGCAGGTCCGGCACGGTCGCCGGCAGTGTCGACGTGGCGTCGTTGAAGTTGGCGGCCGACTCCCTCACCGGGAAGGACGAGCCGTACGGCACGAGTTGGACGGAGGCGAACATCGCGACCGCGATCGGCATCCCCGACGTCAGCGGCGACGGCATCCCCGACATCTGGTCCCGCTCCGGCACCGACGGCCAGACGCGGATCTACTTCCCGTCCCGGACCAACACCAACCCGGCGGTCAGGGTGGTCCTGTCGGTGGACTGGAGAACACTGAAGGCGCTGGGCTGACCCACCGGCCACCAGCCGCGACCCACCGGTCAACAGCCATAGGGCTCCGGCCGCCCCCTCGGGGGCGGCCGGAGCCCTATGGCTGTTCAGCACGCCCTGCCGGTGTCGTGCGGGTGCTTCGGCGCGGGTCAGAGCTTCAGGTCCCACTGGGTGGCGTCGTACGTGAAGCCGGGGTTGACCTCGACGGTCAGGTTCTTCGCGTCCGCGGGGGCGTCGAAGGCGTAGAGGACCGTGACCTTCTTGCCCGGCAGGACCGTACCGCTGAAGCCCTCGCCGACCTTGTCGTCGAAGATCTGCTCGGCGTCGACCCCGTCCTTCCCGGCGCGCGCCTCCACGCTGACGAGTGCGGAGTCGAACTTGTCCTTGCCCGCGTTCTCGATGACGACGGCCACGCGGTAGGCCTTGTTGCCCTTGGTGTGACCGGCGGCGAACGAGCCCGCGGAGTACGAGGTCGCGTCGCCGACCGTGACCGTGAGGTCGTCGTCGTAGACCGCCGAGTCGCCGGCCTCCAGGGCCTCGGCGGTGTCCTTCTCGCCTTCGGCCCCGGTGTTCGCGTCGTCCGCGTTCTTGCCGGTGTCCCCGCCCGCCTTGGGCTTCGCCGAGGCCGTTGTGTCCGACACCGCCTTGTTCAGGTCGCTCACCGCGTCGTCGACCGCCTTGAAAGTGATCACGGCGCCGACCACCGAGAGGATCAGCGCGATCAGGCCGAGGGCCGCGCCGAACGTGGCCATTTTCTTGTTCGTCGCCTCGCCCCTCTTGGCGCGACCGCGGCCCACCAGGCCCAGGATCAGCGCGATCAGGCCGAGGACGCCTGCCAGCCAGAAGAGGAACGGGATCAGACCCGAGACCGCGCCGATGAGACCGAGGACCAGCGCCGCGACGCCGAGCCCGTTGCGTGCGGGGCGCAGACCGGGCGTCTGGGCGGGGATGTACGGCTGCTGCGGCTGGGACCGGGGAGCCTGCGGCGGCTGGGTGTACTGGGACATGGCTGTGCCCTTCGGCAGGTGCGGAGTTGAGTGGTGAGCGGTTCCACGCGCCGCCTTGTGCAGCGACAGGTCAATGACATCATTTCCTGTGAACCGAGTCAACGTGGTTTACGCAGTTCGAAAGAGTTTGCGCTGTGAATCGGTTGGTGTGAACAGGTCGGTATGCTCGCCGACACAGCAGGGAGCACGGGCGGGCAGCAGCGGTACGAGCACCAGGGAGACAGCAAGTGCCGGAGAACGCGACAGAGGTGACCGCCGCGGGCATCGCCCGGCTGGCAGGGGTGGGGCGCGCCGCCGTCAGTAACTGGCGCCGCCGGCACGCCGACTTCCCCAAGCCCGTCGGCGGCACCGAGACGAGCCCGTCCTTCGCCCTGCCCGAGGTTGAACAGTGGCTGCGTGACCAGGGCAAACTCGCCGAGGTCCCGCTCCGCGAGCGTGTCTGGCAACAACTGGCCGGACACCCCGCAGGAGCCGTCCCCGCCCTGTTCCACGTCGGATGCGCACTGCTCCTCGTGCGCGAGCGCCCCTCCGCCTGGCGGGAGATCGCGGGGGTGTCCGACGAGCGGATGGCGGGCGTGCTCCCCCTCGCCCTGAACGAGGTGCTCGCCGCCCGGTTCGGACCGGCTTCCGGGGCCGGCCGCGCGGTTCACAGCCCGGACCGCTCCGAGCTCCTGCCGTCCGTCCCGCTGCTGCGGGGCGCCGCGGAGCTCGCCGCTGCCGCCGGGGTCCGGGAGACGTTCGAGTTCCTGCTCGGGCGCCAGCTCGACGCCAACCCGCGCCAGTACACGCTCACCCCGCCCGGCCTCGCGGAGCTGATGGCCGCACTGGCGGTCTCCGGCGGCCGGCCCGCGCGCACCGTCCTCGACCCGGCGGCGGGCACCGGGGCCCTGCTGGGCGCCGTCTCGCGGCCGGACGCGCTGTACGCGCAGGAGAGCGACCCGGACCTCGCGGCACTCACGGGCCTCCGGCTCGCCCTGCACACCGATTCCGCCGGGTGCACGCTCGCCGTGCGAACCGGCGACACCCTGCGCGCCGACGCCTTTCCCGGCCTCACCGCCGACGCCGTGCTCTGCCATCCGCCGTTCAACGAGCGCAACTGGGGCCACGACGAGCTCGCCTACGACCCGCGCTGGGAGTACGGCTTCCCCGCCCGCACGGAGTCCGAACTCGCCTGGGTGCAGCATGCGCTGGCCCATCTGCACGAGGGCGGCACCGCGGTCCTGCTGATGCCGCCCGCCGCCGCGTCACGCCGCTCCGGCCGCCGCATCCGCGCCGATCTGCTGCGGCGCGGCGCCCTGCGGGCCGTCATCGCGCTGCCGGCCGGCGCCGCACCCCCGTACGGCATCCCGCTCCACCTATGGGTCCTGCGCAAGCCGGACGCCGGGCCGCACCCCTCGCCCGAAATCCTCCTGGTCGACACCGCCGACACCGCCGAACCGGCCTCCTCCCAGAGCGGCCGCGACCGGCTCGACTGGCCGGCCCTGCACGCCGCCGTGCTCGACGCCTGGCGACCGTTCAGCGGCGAGTCAGGTGAAAGCGGTGAGTCAGGTGAAGGTGCTGAGACCGGTGGGGCTGGCGAGGCCAATGGAGCTGGTGAGACCGGTGGGGCCAGTGAGGCTGGCGGGGCCGGGGAAGCCGGTGCGACAGGGGCCCACGGAGGGAACCTCGCGAACGGGGAGAGCGTCCGCCCCCGGCTCGGCACCAGCCGCGTCGTCCCGGTCATCGAACTCCTCGACGACGACATCGACCTGGCCCCCGCCCGCCATCTGCCCGCCGCGGCCGCGGCGGACGGGCCCGCCGAGCTGATCGACGTACGGGAACGGCTGACGAAGAGTCTGGGGCTCGCGGGCCGCCTCACCCCGCCGCCCGTCGAGGTCTCCGCCCCCGCCCGCTGGCCGCTCACCACCGTGGGCGAGCTCGCCCGGGCCGGCGCCCTCCAGCTCCGCACCGGCGGCTCCGGCTCCGGCACCGCGCCCGTGCTCACCGAGTACGACGTCCTCGGCTCCACCGCCCCGTCGGGGAGCCTGCCCGCCGACGGGCCGCACGAGGAGCCCGTGCTCGTCGAACCGGGCGACGTCGTCGTCCCCGTACTCGGCGGCGGCTCCGTCGCCCGCGTCATCGACGACGCCACGGCGGGCGCCGCACTCGGCCGCAACCTCCAGCTGCTGCGCCCCGATCCGGCCGCACTCGACCCCTGGTTCCTCGCCGGCTTCCTGCGCGGCACCGCCAACAACCGCCAGGCCAGCAGCCACGCCTCCACCGCGACCCGGCTCGACGCCCGCCGCCTCCAACTGCCCCGGCTGCCGCTGGCCGAGCAGCAGCGGTACGGCGAACGCTTCCGCACCCTGGCCGCATTCGAGGACGCGCTACGCCTCGCCGGCCAACTCGGCGGACGGCTCGTCCAGGGGATGTACGACGGACTGACGGACGGAACGGTCACACCGAAGTGAGCGGAACGACAACGGTTCCGTACAACCCGGGGCCCCTTGCCGGTGTCGACCCTTACGCTCGGTTCTGCGCGCACGTCCCGGTGCGCGCGGATGTCCCATGACCAGGTATTCCAGGAGCAGCCATGTACGCCCCGGGCCAACCGCCGACGGCGCCGCGCACAGTCCCCAGCAGGGCCTGGATCGTCTCGATGCGCGTGCTGTTCAGCGTGCTCTCGGTGTTCTCCTGCGGCTTTCTCCTGTGGGCACCCCTGCTCCGGCTGGCGATCGTGCGCCGCAGGGCCTTCGACTGGTGGATGACCGGGGCCGGCTTCGTGCTCGTCTGCGTGCTGCTGCCGATCATCGGCAGGGACGGCAGCGACTCCGACGCCCACGGCGTCGACTACGTCCTCATCCCGCTGCTGCTGCTCGCCATGGTGGCCGCCCCCACGCACTTCATCGTGGCGGACATCCGCCACTACGCGCGGCAGAACGGCATGAGCGGCGCCATGTCACCACTGCCCGGCTACCCGTACGCGCCCACGGTGCCCATGCAGACACCGGCGCGGGCACCGATGCAGCCGATCGGGCAGCAGCCCCCGGCCCCGCAGTCCTACCCGCCGCAGCCGTACCAGCAGCCCCGCCCCGCACCGCAGCCGTCCACTCCCCAGCCGCACCAGACACCCCACGCCCACCCCCAGCCGCACCCCCAGCCGCACCCCCAGCGCATCGAACAGGTCCGCGCCGAACTGGACGAGCTGAGCGACTACCTGCGCAAGGAGGAAGGCCGGTGAACGGCCGCCTCATCGACGGGCGATACCAACTGGCCACGATCCTCGGCCAGGGCGGCATGGGCCAGGTCTGGACGGCCTACGACCAGCGCCTGGACCGCCGCGTCGCGGTCAAACTGCTGCGCCCCGACAAGGTCACCGGGCCCATGGGCAGCGACGCGGCCGGCGAACTGCGGCGCCGCTTCGTCCGTGAGTGCCGCGTCACCGCCCAGGTCGACCACCCGGGCCTGGTCACCGTCCACGACGCGGGCAGCGACGGCGACGAACTCTTCCTCGTCATGCAGTACGTCGAGGGCGCCGACCTCGCCGACCACCTCACCGAGCACACCCCGTACCCCTGGCAGTGGTCCGTCGCCGTCGCCGCCCAGCTCTGCGCCGTCCTGAGCGCCGTCCACGCGGTGCCGATCGTCCACCGCGACCTGAAGCCCCGCAACGTGATGGTGCGCCCCGAAGGCACCGTCCTCGTCCTGGACCTCGGAGTCGCCTCCGTCCTGGACACCGACACCACCCGCCTCACCCACACCGGCACACCTATCGGCTCACCCGCCTACATGGCCCCCGAGCAGGCCATGGGCGGCGCAGTCGGCCCGTACACCGACCTGTACGCACTCGGCGTCCTGCTCCACGAACTCCTCAGCGGAGACGTCCCGTTCGCCGGTTCCACCGCCCTCGGAGTACTGCACCGCCACCTCTACGAGGCACCCGTCCCCGTCCGGCAGATCCGGCGCGACATCCCCGAGGCGCTCGAAGCGCTCGTGCTGCGGCTGCTCGCCAAGGACCCGCAGCACCGCCCCTCCGGCGCCCAGGAGGTCTACGAGAGCCTCGCCCCCCTGCTCCCCGCCCGCGGCGCCGGACTGCCCGGCGGACCGCTCGACCCGACCCGCCCCTTCCTGCGCCCGCACGCACCCTGGCCCGACCGCGTCACCACCCCGCCCGCCGCCCGGCCCGCACCGGTGCCCACGCTGCCCGCCCGGCCCGATGTCGCCGCCGCCGTCGACGAGGTCAAGAAGCTGCTCGGCGAAGGCCGGATCACCCACGCCGTCGACCTCCTCGGCGGCATCCTGCCCGCCGCCGCCGAACAGCACGGCGAGAGCTCGCCCGTCGTCCGCATCCTGCGCAAGCAGTACGCAGCCACACTGATGGACGACGGCCAGTACCGCCGCGCCCTGCCCGAGCTGCGCCGCCTCGCCGACGACCGCGCGGCCGAGGCCGGACCCGCCGACCCGCAGACCCTCCAGTTCCGCCAGGACACCGCGCAGTGCCTGGAGCAACTGGGCGAGCCCGGCGCCGCGCTCGCGGAGTACCGCGCCGTCCTCCCGTACTACGAGAACCGGTACGCCACCGGCGACGACCCGGCCCGCTCCTTCGAGATCCGCCACCGCATCGGCCAGCTCCTGCTCGCGCTCGGCGACCACGCGGCGGCCATCGCCGGGCTGCGCTCACTCCTGTACGACACCGAGCACAGATACGGACCGCACCACCCGCTGCCCGTCGAGCTGCGCCGCCAGCTGGCACGCCAGCTGCAGGTCCGCGGCGGCTGAATCCCGGCGGCCACGGGCCAGTTCACCCAATGGTCGTCCACCGGCCACACCCGGCATCCGCTCCCGACATATTGACCGGCTGATGTACATTCGTGCTGATCTCGCTGGTGGTGCCTTGCTTCAACGAGCAAGAGATACTCGAACGCTTCCATGAACGCGTGACGGATGAGATGACCCGGCTGGGTCATGACTTCCAACTCGTGTACGTCGACGACGGGAGCGCGGACCGGACCCTGCCGATCCTGCGGCAGCTCGCCGCCGCCGACCCACGGGCCCGCTACGTCTCCTTCAGCCGCAACTTCGGCAAGGAGGCCGCCATGCTGGCCGGCCTCCAGCACGCCGAGGGCGACGCCGTCGTCATCATGGACGCCGACCTCCAGCACCCGCCGGAACTCGTCGGCCGCATGCTTCAGGAGCACGCGCACGGCTACGACCAGGTCATCGCCCGGCGCACCCGCAAGGGCGACCGCGTCACCCGGACACTCACCGCACGCGCCTACTACTGGCTGATCAACCACCTCGTCGACGTCGAACTCGTCGACGGAGTAGGAGACTTCCGGCTGCTCTCCCGCCGGGCCGCCGACGCCGTACTCGAACTCACCGAGTACAACCGGTTCTCCAAGGGACTCTTCGCCTGGGTCGGCTTCCCCACCACCACCTTCAGCTACGAGAACGCCGTCCGCGAAGAGGGCCGGTCCGCCTGGACCTTCGGCAAACTCCTCAACTACGGACTCGACGGACTCCTCTCCTTCAACAACAAGCCGCTGCGCGCCGCGCTCTACCTCGGCCTGCTGCTGCTGTCCCTCGCTCTCGTCTACTCCGGCTGGATCGTCGGCGTCGCCCTGGTGAAGGGCGTCGACACCCCCGGATACGTCACCCTCCTCGTCGTCGTCACCGCACTCGCCGGCGTCCAGATGGTGATGGTCGGGGTGGTCGGGGAGTACGTCGGCCGGATCTACTACGAGGTCAAGCGCCGCCCGCATTACCTGGTACAGGCCACCAACACCCGGCTCCGCGGCCAGGAAGCGGCACCGGAACCCCTGGAGTTCGTACGCCGATGACGGTCAAGGGACAACTCGTCCGCTTCGCTCTCGTGGGCGTCGTGAACACCGGCACGTACTACGGCTGCTACCTCGCCCTGCTCACCCGGCTGCCCTACATAGCCGCGCACGTGGCCGCCTTCGCGCTCAGCATGGCCGGGTCGTTCTTCCTCAACTCCTGGTTCACCTACCGGACCCGGCCCACCTGGCGGAAGTTCCTGCTCTTCCCGCTCACCAACGCCGCCAACTTCGTCATCACCACCGGCGGCGTCTACCTGCTGGTCGACCTGGCCGGCTTCAGCAGCCGCTACGCTCCGCTGGTCGCGGCGGCGGCCGCCATCCCGATCACCTTCGTGGTCTCGCGCACGATCATGCTGCGACCGGACACACCACCGAAACCCCCCGTACCGGTGCGCTGACAGGCCGGCCTGGGACCCCACATCCCCAACTCCTCCCGACTCGTTGGTCGAATCAGTGGCCGGGACCGGATCCACTGCCTAACATCGATCACCGCAAGGCTTTGTGCACCGCCGCACAATCTCCTCGGGAGGCTCCTTTGCACCGCCGCCGTCGCACCGCGCTCACCGTCTCCGCCGTGACCCTCGTCGCAGCGCCGCTCCTCTCCGCCTGCGGCAGCCAGGCCCACCCCGGCGCGGCAGCCGTCGTGGGCGGTGACCGGATCGCGATGTCCACCGTGCAGGCCCAGGTGGCGGACGTGCGCGACGCGCAGGGCAACTCCGCGCAGGCGGTGCAGGCCACCGACCAGTCCGGCCAGCTCGTCCGCGCCAAACTGCACGGGATCATCCTGGACCGGGTCCTGGACCGGGCCTCGGCGGACGCCGGGGTCACCGTCAGCCGCGCCGAGATCCAGCAGATGCGCCAGTCGGCCGTCGCCCAGTACAAGGGGGAGAAGGGGCTGCAGGCCGCGGTGCTCCAGGAACGCTGGCTCGCGCCCGGCCAGATCGACGCCTTCCTGCGCGAGCAGATCCAGCTGACCAAGCTCTCCCAGGCACTCGGCGCGGACCCGTCGAGCCCGGCCGGCACGAAGGTTCTCGGCGACGCCCTGGCGAAGGCCTCCAAGGCCCTCGAGGTCGACGTCAACCCGCGCTACGGCAGCTGGGACAACAAGCAGATCCAGCTCGGCGACTACAAGGCCCCCTGGATCAACCAGGTGACCAAGCCCGAGCAGACCCCGGCGGAGGCCGGGGCGTAACAGCGGCCGTGCGGCCGGGTAGATTCGCAGCGTGAACGCTGAAGACCCCGGCCGTATCGTCCTGCTCACCGCCAGCCACCGCGTCGCGCCCGGACTGCTGTCCTGGCCCGCCTGGCAGACGCTGCAAGCCGCCGACCGGGTGCTCTGCGGGGAGCCCGGCCAGCCGCAGCTGCCGTACCTGCGCGAGGCGGGCATCACCGTCGAGCCGGCCGTCCCCGACGCCCAGGAGCTCGTCGCCTCCTGCACCGGGGGCCGGACCGTGGTGGTCCTCACCGGCGGCGAGGGCAACCAGCCGCTGACCGACGGGCTGGCACGGCTGGCCGGTTCGGGGCGGGTGCAGATGCCGGACCTGGAGCTGCTGCCCGGTTCGTACGACCTGCCGGGCGCGCGCCTCCTCGATCTCGTCCAGGTCATGGACCGCATCCGGATCGAATGCCCCTGGACCTCGCAGAAGACCCACAAGGGCCTCGCCAAGTACGCCATCGAGGAGGCGTACGAGCTCGTCGAGGCGATCGAGGACGGCAACCGCGAGGAGCTGCGCGAGGAGCTCGGCGACGTACTGCTCCAGGTCGTCTTCCACGCGCGCATCGCCGAGGAGGACGAGCAGGAGCCGTTCTCGGTGGACGACGTCGCCGCCACCCTCGTCGAGAAGCTGATCCACCGCCACCCGCACGTCTTCGGCGACGAGAGCGCCGAGACGCCGCAGGACGTCCACGCGCACTGGCTGCGGACCAAGGCGATCGAGAAGCAGCGCGAGTCCGTCACCGACGGCGTCCCCCTCGGCCAGCCCGCCCTGGCGCTCGCCGCGAAGCTGGCCGGCCGCGCCGCCACCGCCGGACTCGACGTGCCGCTCCCCGACGGCGAGGGCGGCGACATCGGCTACCGGCTCCTCGCCCTGGCCGTACGCGCCCAGGAGGACGGCACCGACCCGGAAGCCGCCCTGCGCGCCGCGGGCCGCGCCTACCGGGACGCCATCAGGGCGGCGGAGGGCAACGGATAACGTCGGGGGGTGAACGACAGCCCCGCCGGCACCGGCCCCGCCCACCCGGCCGACGCCGTGCCGCCCGCCCCCGAACTCTTCACGTGGGAGTTCGCCACCGACCCGTATCCCGCGTACGCCTGGCTGCGCGAGCACAGCCCCGTCCACCGCACCACGCTGCCCAGCGGGGTCGAGGCCTGGCTGGTGACGCGGTACGCGGACGCCAGGCAGGCCCTCGCCGACGCCCGGCTGTCCAAGAACCCGGCCCATCACGCCGAGTCCGCGCACGCCAAGGGGAAGACGGGGATCCCGGGCGAGCGCAAGGCCGAGCTGATGACGCATCTGCTGAACATCGACCCGCCCGACCACACCCGGCTGCGGCGTCTGGTGTCCAAGGCGTTCACGCCCCGGCGCATCGCGGAGTTCGCGCCGCGCGTGCAGGAGCTGACGGACCGCCTTCTCGACTCCTTCGTCGAGAAGGGGGAGGCGGACCTCATCCACGAGTTCGCCTTCCCTCTCCCCATCTACGCCATCTGCGACCTGCTGGGTGTCCCGCCCGAGGACCAGGACGACTTCCGGGACTGGGCGGGCATGATGATCCGCCACGGCGGCGGCCCGCGCGGCGGGGTGGCCCGTTCCGTGAAGAAGATGCGCGGATATCTGCTCGAACTCATCCACCGCAAGCGCGAGAACCCCGGGGACGACCTGATCTCGGGGCTCATCCGGGCGAGCGACCACGGTGAGCACCTGACCGAGAACGAGGCCGCCGCGATGGCCTTTATTATCCTGTTTGCCGGTTTTGAGACGACTGTGAACCTCATCGGCAACGGCGTCCACACCCTGCTGGGTCACCCGGAGCAGCGCGAGCGGCTCCAGCGGTCCCTGGCCGAGGGGGAGACGGGGCTGCTGGCCACCGCGGTCGAGGAACTGCTGCGGTTCGACGGCCCGGTGGAGCTCGCGACCTGGCGGTACGCCACCGAGCCGCTGACCATCGGCGGGCAGCGGGTCGGCGCGGGCGACCCCGTGCTCGTGGTGCTCGCCGCCGCCGACCGGGACCCGGAGCGCTTCGACGGCCCGGACACGCTCGACCTCTCACGGCGTGACAATCAGCACCTCGGCTACGGGCACGGCATCCATTACTGCCTGGGAGCGCCGCTCGCCCGGCTGGAGGGACAGGCCGCGCTGGCCACGTTGTTGAAACGCCTCCCGGACCTGCGACTTGCGGGAGAAGCTGCCGATTTGCGCTGGCGTGGCGGGCTCATCATGCGTGGACTGCGCACGCTCCCGGTGGAGTTCACCCCCGGGGCCGTCACCGACGAAGGTGACACTCTGTCAACATTGTGACTTTCGCGTGATCTCCGCTGCATCGACTTGTGACACACGTTCGAGTCCCGCTAGGTTCACCGTTCGACTCACCAGTCACTCGTCAGTCACACGGAAGGCATTCCCATGGGCTCCGCGAACGGCAGACACCGTCGCCCTCGGCAGGCACCCGCGATCATCGTCGCCGCAGGCGTGACCGGATCGGCCATCGCCATCCCGCTGCTCGGCGCGGCAGGTGCGCACGCCGCCGACGCCTCGACCTGGGACCGGGTCGCGGAGTGCGAGAGCGGCGGCATGTGGAGTGCCGACCTCGGCAACGGCTTCTACGGCGGCCTGCAGTTCTCGCAGGAGGTCTGGAAGTCCTACGGCGGCGAGGCGTACGCCTCGCGCGCGGACCTCGCCAGCCGCTCGCAGCAGATCGCCGTGGCGGAGAAGGTGCTGGACGACCAGGGGCCGAAGGCGTGGCCCAGCTGCGCCGTCATCTCCGGCCTCGCCGCGGACGGATCCCTGCCGGGCGTCGACCCGGGCGTCGATCCGGCCGCCACCCCGGCCGCCGACCCGTCGGAGAGCGCGGACCCGTCCGCGAGTGCCGACCCGTCGAAGAGCGCCGACCCGGCGGACGACGCGGCCGAGGACAAGACGAAGGCCCCGTCGGACGACTCCACGGCCGGCCCGGCCGACAGCAAGGACAGCAAGGACCGCAAGCCGGACGCCTCGGCCTCCCCGGACGCCACGCCTCCGGCGTCCGGCTCCTCCGGCGAGACCGGCCCCGCGGACGGCCGGGACGGAGCCTCTCCGGCCGCCGAGACGGGCGGCAAGCACCGCGGTGCGCCGGCCCCGGAGCGGACCGGCGACGGGCGGGACTCGGGGCGGCACGCCTCGCGTGGCGAAGGTGACGGGCGCGCCAAGGGTGCGCCTGCCGCCGACGGCACGTACACCGTCCGGCCCGGCGACAACCTCTGGGCGATCGCCGACGCGCAGGAGCTGCCCGGCGGCTGGACCGGGCTGTACGAGGCCAACAAGGCGGCCGTCGGCTCCGACCCGGACCTCATCCTGCCCGGTCAGCACCTCGACCTCGGCGTGAAGGCCGGCTGAGACCGGCCGGGACGACCAACTGAGGCGACCGGCTGAGGCCCAGTCAGGGCCGCCCTGGAAGCAGCGGTGGAAGCGGCCGTGGAAACGGTCTGATCAACAGCTGAAATCACCTCGAATCCGGGGTACTTAAGAGACCTATGTCCCACTTTGAACTAAGTGAGACATGGGTCTCTTTGCGTGAACTGGCGCGTCTTGTCCGGGAGCTCCCTCCGCATCCGTTCCGACCTGCGCAAACAGGCGTTTATCCGATGCAAGGAAGGGCTGTTTATCCGGTATGTCCTTCTTTGAATGTAGGGGTTGCGTGTGTTTACGGTCAGAACCGCTCGCACCGCGGGCCCCGTCGACCGTCACGCCGAATCCTGCCGTCGGTCGAAGGGAACAGACGCGTAAAGCGCCGTAGGCAGGAGCGGGGGACCCAGGTAAGTGCCGGGCCCGATCGTCGCAGGACGGATCAGGACCGGCTTGGGGTTAAGTCGTGCGCTAGGACGTGCGACCGGGCAACTCACTTGGCCCGAACCCGACAGCTCACCTCGCAGGCGTCGGTGAGGAGAAGTCTCGATGCTGCTCAACAGCAAGGGCAACAAGCACCGCCGCCCGTCCAGGGCCGTCCGTATCGCCACGCTCGCCGGTGTGACCGGTGCCGCCATCGCCGTGCCCCTGATGGGTGCCACCGGCGCCTCCGCCGCCTCCGTCTCCACGTGGGACGCGGTCGCCCAGTGCGAGTCCGGCGGCAACTGGTCCATCAACACCGGCAACGGCTACTACGGCGGTCTGCAGTTCTCGCAGTCCAGCTGGGCCGCCGCCGGCGGTACGCAGTACGCGGCCCGCGCCGACCTGGCCAGCAAGTCCCAGCAGATCGCCGTGGCCGAGAAGCTCCTCGACATGCAGGGACCGGGCGCCTGGTCCTGCGCCGGTGCCGGCAACCTGAGCAACGACGGCGTGGACCCGGGTGTCGACACCGGCTCCGCCGCTCCCAAGCAGGAGTCCGCTCCCAAGCAGGAGTCCGCCCCGGCCCAGCAGGCCGAGCCGAAGAAGGCCGAGCGCACCGAGGCCCCGGCCACCAACCGCTCGGACCGCTCGACCGCCCCCAAGGCCGAGCAGAAGAAGACCGTGACCACCCCGACCGGCGAGAAGGTCAAGAAGGGTGACGGCGAGTACAAGGTCGTCACCGGCGACTCGCTGAGCAAGATCGCGGCCGACCACGACGTCAAGGGCGGCTGGGAGCAGCTGTTCAAGCTGAACAAGGACATCGTCAAGGACGCCGACATGATCTTCCCGGGGCAGCAGCTGCACCTGGTGAAGTAGTCCGGCACTCTCCTCGCCGATCGCCCGGCCCGGCCCGCGTCTTCCCCCCACGCGTGCCGGGCCGGGGTCTGTCGGTCGCCGGTCTGCGGGCCCGACGGGCCGGGAAACTCCGGGTGATTGTTCAACTGTTGTAGTTACTGGTCAGTAAATTTCTGGTTGTTCGCCCCGCTATCACCGCCCTTGGGTCCTTTTTCGTCCCAGGGGACGGGCGGGCGGCCGACTGAGACGGCCGGGCCGGTTAGGCTCTTGTCGCAAGGCCAAAGCGACCCTGCGCAACCAGCGTCATATCCCAGAAGGAGATGCCTCGTGCCGTCCATCGACGTCGTCGTAGCCCGGGAAATCCTCGACTCCCGGGGCAACCCCACGGTCGAGGTCGAGGTTGGCCTCGACGACGGCAGCACGGGTCGTGCTGCCGTTCCGTCCGGAGCCTCCACCGGTGCGTTCGAGGCCATTGAGCTTCGCGACGGTGACCCCAACCGCTACCACGGGAAGGGCGTCGAGAAGGCGGTCCTCGCCGTGATCGAGCAGATCGGCCCGGAGCTCGTCGGCTACGACGCGACCGAGCAGCGGCTGATCGACCAGGCCATGTTCGACCTGGACGCTACCGAGAACAAGGGCTCGCTCGGCGCCAACGCCATCCTCGGCGTCTCGCTCGCCGTCGCCCACGCCGCGTCCGAGGCCTCGGACCTGCCGCTGTTCCGCTACCTCGGTGGCCCGAACGCGCACCTGCTGCCCGTCCCGATGATGAACATCCTCAACGGTGGGTCGCACGCCGACTCCAACGTGGACATCCAGGAGTTCATGATCGCCCCGATCGGCGCGGAGTCGTTCTCCGAGGCCCTGCGCTGGGGCGCCGAGGTCTACCACACCCTGAAGAAGGTCCTGAAGACCAAGGGCCTGTCCACCGGTCTCGGTGACGAGGGCGGCTTCGCGCCGAACCTGGAGTCCAACCGCGCCGCGCTCGACCTCATCGTCGAGGCGATCAAGGAAGCCGGTTACGCCCCCGGCAAGGACATCGCGCTCGCGCTCGACGTCGCCGCGTCCGAGTTCTACAAGGACGGCACGTACGAGTTCGAGGGCAAGTCCCGCTCGGCCGCCGAGATGACCGAGTACTACGAGGAGCTCGTCTCCGCGTACCCGCTGGTCTCCATCGAGGACCCGCTGTACGAGGACGACTGGGCCGGCTGGAAGGTCATCACCGACAAGATCGGCGCCAAGGTGCAGATCGTCGGCGACGACCTCTTCGTCACCAACCCGGAGCGCCTGGCCCGGGGCATCGAGGAGGGCTCCGCCAACGCCCTGCTCGTCAAGGTCAACCAGATCGGTTCGCTGACCGAGACCCTGGACGCCGTCGAGCTGGCCCAGCGCAACGGCTTCAAGTGCATGATGTCCCACCGCTCCGGCGAGACCGAGGACGTCACCATCGCCGACCTCGCGGTCGCCGTGAACTGCGGCCAGATCAAGACCGGCGCCCCGGCCCGCTCGGACCGTGTCGCCAAGTACAACCAGCTGCTGCGCATCGAGGAGATCCTCGACGACGCCGCGGTGTACGCGGGCCGCTCGGCGTTCCCGCGGTTCAAGGGCTGACAAGCCCGACCGGGTCCAGCGACCCGGCCTCCGTCCGTCCCCGCACTCGGTCCCGTACCGTGTGCGGGGACGGACGTGCGTAATGGGGAGGCGGAGACATGGCCGCGAAGGACCGGGACCGGTTCTCCACCGCGACCCGGCTGAGGCTGCTCGGTGAGCAGACCGCAGCCCGCGTCTACCGTTCCCAGAGCAAGCGCCAGGCCCGCCGCTCCCGCCTCACCGGCCGGGCGGCCTTCCTGGCCCTGGTCGTCTGCTCCCTGATCGTCGCCCTCGCGTACCCGATGCGGCAGTACGTGTCGCAGCGCGACGAGATCGCGGACCAGGAGCGGCTCGCGCAGGAGGCCGAGGCACGCACCGAGGAGCTGCGCGACGAGAAGGCGCGCCTCCAGGACAACGCGTACATCAAGCGGCTGGCCCGCGAGCACCTGCACTACCTTCTTCCGGGGGAGACCGGCTACACCGTGGTCGATCCCGACGCGGTCAAGGAGCGCAACGGAGAGCCGGACGAGTCCGGCCGGCCGTGGCACTCCAACCTGTGGGACGGCGTCGACAGCGCCGACCGGGGCTGACCCGCGTTCCCGTCCTTTCGCATTTCCCCGTTCGTCTGCGCAACCGCAGTTCAAGGGGCCCGATCAGAACCTAGGCAGGCATGGAAACGCCCCCTCCCCAGACCGAGTCCACCGCGCCCACCGACGCGGACATCGCCGCGTTCCAGCAGCAGCTGGGGCGCCCGCCGCGTGGGCTGCGCGCCATCGCGCACCGCTGCCCGTGCGGCAACCCGGACGTGGTCGAGACGCAGCCCCGGCTGGAGGACGGTACGCCGTTCCCCACGACGTACTACCTGACGTGCCCGCGTGCGGCGTCCGCGATCGGCACGCTGGAGGCGAACGGGGTCATGCGGGAGATGACCGAGCGCCTCGGTACGGACCCCGCGCTGGCGGCCGCGTACCGGGCCGCGCACGAGGACTACATCGCGCGGCGTGACGCCATCGAGGTGCTGGAGGGCTTCCCGAGCGCGGGGGGCATGCCGGACCGGGTGAAGTGCCTGCACGTGCTCGTGGGGCACTCGCTGGCCGCGGGGCCGGGGGTGAACCCGCTGGGGGACGAGGCGATCGCGATGCTGCCGGAGTGGTGGCGCAAGGGTCCGTGCGTGTCGCCCTGCGGCGTGCCGGACTCGGACGAGGGCTGACCCACCCCCGGGGGGCTCCGCCCCCGCACCCCCGATCCTCAAATGCCGGAGAGGCTTGAAGACATGACGCGTGTGGCCGCCATCGACTGCGGTACCAACTCGATCCGTCTGCTGGTGGCGGACGCCGACCCCGCCACCGGGGAGTTCACCGAGCTCGACCGGCGGATGGAGATCGTCCGGCTCGGCCAGGGCGTCGACCGGACCGGGCGGCTCGCCCCCGAGGCGCTGGAGCGGACGTTCGCCGCGTGCCGGCAGTACGCGGCGGTGATCAAGGAGCACGGCGCCGAGAGGGTCCGCTTCGTCGCCACCTCGGCCTCGCGGGACGCGGAGAACCGGGACGAGTTCGTCCGCGGGGTGCTGGACATCCTGGGCGTCGAGCCCGAGGTGATCAGCGGTGACCAGGAGGCGGAGTTCTCCTTCGACGGGGCCACCAAGGAGCTGGCCGGGCGCGACGACCTGGCGAAGCCGTACCTCGTCGTGGACATCGGCGGCGGCTCGACCGAGTTCGTCGTCGGCGACGACCGGGTGCGGGCGGCCCGGTCCGTGGACATCGGCTGCGTGCGGATGACCGAGCGCCATCTCTCGCGGGACGGCGCGGTCGTCGACCCGCCCACGCCGGAGGCTGCCGACGCGATCCGCGCGGATGTCGCCGCCGCGCTGGACCTCGCCGGGCGCAGCGTCCCGCTCACCGGGGCCGGCACGCTGGTGGGCCTGGCCGGCACGGTCACCACGGTGGCCGCGATCGCACTGGGCCTGGAGGAGTACGACTCGGCGGCGATCCACCACTCGCGGGTCTCCCTGGAGCAGGTCCGGGAGATCACCGGGCGGCTGCTCTCCTCGACCCACGCCGAGCGTGCCGCGATCGGCGCGATGCACCCGGGGCGGGTCGACGTGATCGCCTCCGGGGCGCTGATCCTGCTCGCCGTCATGGAGCGGACCGGGGCGCATGAGGTGGTCGTCAGCGAGCACGACATCCTCGACGGGATCGGCTGGTCCGTCGCGTAGGGCCTGTCCGGACAGGCCCTACGCCGTTTTCGGCGGGCGGGGCCGCTGAGCGCCCTCCTGAGGCCTGCGCGCGGGGCTTCGGGGGGTGGGGTGCCGGTGGGTGCGCAAACCTTGCTCATACGCATTCCTGCCTGCACCTTTGAGCCGCTGAGGGCCACCCGGGGGAGCCCTTCGGGGACACGCCGCGACGAACTTCGTGAACTTCTTCACAAGGAATTGGGTCCGTGGGGGCGGACTTCTGCTCCGGACGGGCCCGCAGGAGCGTGTGCGGGGTCACTCGCGGCGTGAACGGGGTGGTTCCGGGAGTGTTGCGGGAGTGTGAACCGGGCGGGTGGTCCACCTCGCCCGGCGGCTCAAGGGCCAGCTCACAAGCGGTGAACAACGTTCGCCACGGTGCTGTGGTTCCCTGCCGGGGCCATGACCTGGGTCACGTGGGCGGCGAAGTGTAGCAGAGGGTGGGCCATACCTTGTGAAGGGGCTCACGAGCTCACCCCCCGGGAGGGGTGGATACTCGATGGCATGAGCACCACGGAGCGTCCCAGGATCCTCGTAGTAGGCGGTGGGTACGTAGGCCTGTACGCAGCTCGGCGCATTCTGAAGAAGATGCGCTACGGAGAGGCGACCGTCACGGTCGTCGACCCCCGGTCGTACATGACCTACCAGCCCTTCCTCCCCGAAGCTGCTGCCGGCAGCATCTCGCCCCGGCACGTCGTCGTCCCGCTGCGACGTGTGCTGCCGAAGGCCGAGGTCCTCACCGGCCGCGTCACGACCATTGACCAGGACCGTAAGGTCGCCACGGTCGCGCCGCTCGTCGGCGAGGCCTACGAGCTGCCCTTCGACTACCTGGTCATCGCGATGGGCGCCGTCTCGCGCACCTTCCCGATCCCCGGCCTGGCCGAACAGGGCATCGGCATGAAGGGCATCGAGGAGGCCATCGGCCTGCGCAACCACGTACTGGAGCAGCTGGACAAGGCTGACTCGACGACCGATGAGGATGTCCGCCGCAGGGCGCTCACCTTCGTCTTCGTGGGCGGCGGCTTCGCCGGTGCGGAGACCATCGGCGAGGTCGAGGACATGGCCCGCGACGCGGCGAAGTACTACACGAACGTGAAGCGCGAGGACATGCGCTTCGTGCTCGTCGACGCCGCCGACAAGATCCTTCCCGAGGTCGGCCCGAAGCTGGGCACCTGGGGCCGGGAGCACCTGGAGTCCCGTGGTGTCGAGGTCTTCCTCTCGACCTCCATGGACTCCTGCGTCGACGGTCACGTGGTGCTGAAGAACGGCCTCGAGGTCGACTCCAACACCATCGTGTGGACGGCCGGCGTGAAGCCGAACCCGGCGCTGGCCCGTTTCGGCCTGCCGCTCGGTCCGCGCGGCCACGTGGACACCACCGAGAAGCTCCAGGTGCAGGGCACCGACTACATCTGGGCCGCGGGCGACAACGCCCAGGTTCCGGACATGGTCGGCCGCAAGGCCGGCAACCCGAACGCCTGGTGCCCGCCGAACGCCCAGCACGCGCTGCGTCAGGCCAAGGTCCTCGGCGACAACGTCATCTCCGGGATGCGCGGCTTCCCGCAGGGCGAGTACAGCCACGCCAACAAGGGTGCGGTCGCCGGTCTGGGCCTGCACAAGGGCGTCGCGATGATCGTCGTGGGCAAGGTGAAGATCAAGCTCAAGGGCCGTCTCGCCTGGTACATGCACCGTGGCTACCACGGCGTGGCGATGCCGACCTGGAACCGCAAGATCCGGATCTTCGCCGACTGGACCCTGGCGATGTTCCTCAAGCGCGAGGTCGTCTCGCTCGGCGCCATGGAGACTCCGCGCGAGGAGTTCTACGAGGCCGCCAAGCCGGCCCCGGCACCCGCCGCCGCCCAGCCGGTGGGCGAGAAGGCCAAGGCCTCCTAGCGCACCCCGGGCCGGGGGCCCAACACCTCCCGGCCCGCGCGGAACGCAGTCGTACGACGCCCGAAGGGGCCGTCCGCCATCCGTGGTGCGGGCGGCCCCTTCGGCGTATCGGCACGGGGCGGGGCGGGGCACGGTACAGGGGGAGCGGGGCCAGTGACCCGGCGGATGCGTGGTTCATACAGGTATTTTGCCGTTCCATTGCGCGGTAGCGGGATGGCCCGACCGCCGGAAACTGTTGAGGGGGGTGTACCTCGTCACGGCGCCAACGGGTGCCGCGGCGTGGTCCGAGACATGTGTGGGCATGTCTGGGCACGTTGGGAAACACCATCACGGAGGTGTGCGCCATGGCAGACGCCGCGTTGCGGCTGACCGCTCTCGCCCAGGAGTTGCTGGGAGAACCCCTACCGGTCCGGATCCGGGCCTGGGACGGCAGCGAATCCGGACCGCCCGAGGCCCCCGCCCTCGTCATCAGGAGCCGTCGCGCCCTGCGCCGGCTGCTGTGGAAGCCGGGCGAACTGGGCCTCGCCCGCGCCTGGGTGGCCGGGGAACTCGACATCGAGGGCGATCTGTACGAGGCCCTGGATCTGGTGGCCGGGCTGATCTGGGACCGCGGGGCGGAGGCGAAGGACAGCGTCCACCCGGTCCGCGACCCGAAGATCCGGGCGGCAGCCAAGGGGATGCTGCAGCTCGCCGGTCCCTGGCCGCCGCCCCCGCCGCCACCGGAGGAGGTGCGCCGCCGCACCGGAGCCCTGCACACCAAGCGCCGCGACAAGGAGGCCATCAGCCACCACTACGACGTGGGCAATGACTTCTACGAACTGGTCCTCGGCCCGTCCATGGTCTACTCCTGCGCCTACTGGGAGGACGGCGGAACCCTTGAGGACGCCCAGCGCGACAAGCTCGACCTGGTCTGCCGCAAGCTCGCCCTGAAGGAAGGGGACCGCCTCCTGGACGTCGGCTGCGGCTGGGGGTCCATGGCGATCCACGCGGCCCGCGAGTACGGTGCCCGGGTCACCGGTGTGACCCTCTCCACCGAACAGGCGGCCTTCGCCAGGAAGCGCATCGCCGAAGAGGGCCTGACCGACCGGATCGAGATCCGGGTCCAGGACTACCGGGACGTCAGGGACGGCCCGTACGACGCCATCTCCTCCATCGGGATGGCGGAACACGTCGGATCGGTCCGCTACCGCGAGTACGCCGACGACGTCTACGCACTCCTCAAGCCCGGCGGGCGTCTCCTCAACCACCAGATCGCCCGCCGCCCGGAGAAGGACGAGTCCGCCTACCACGTGGACGAGTTCATCGACGCCTACGTCTTCCCGGACGGTGAGCTGGCTCCGCTGGGCCGGACCGTCGCGACCCTTGAGGAAGCCGGCTTCGAGGCCCGCGACGTCGAGTCGCTCCGTGAGCACTACGCACTGACCCTGCGCCGCTGGGTCGCCAACCTGGAGAAGGAGTGGCCGCGTGCGGTGAAGATGACCTCGCCCGGCCGGGCGAGGGTCTGGCGCCTGTACATGGCCGCTTCCGCGCTCTCCTTCGAGCACAACAAGATCGGCGTCAACCAGATCCTGGCCGTGCGGCCGGCGGAGGGCGGAACCGCCCGGATGCCGTTGCGCGCCCGCGACTGGAAGGCGTCCGCGACCGGCTGAGCCGTGCACATGCGAGAGGGCCGGTGTCCGTGGTCGCGGACACCGGCCCTCTCACGTCCGCCGTCCGGCGCTACTCGGTCTTGATGGCCGTCAGCATGTTGAGCTTCGCGGCGTTGCGGGCCGGCCACATCGCGGCCAGCACCCCCACCAGTCCGGCCAGCAGCAGGAAGAGCGCGATCCGGCCCCACGGCACGACCAGGGCGTACTGCGGGATCTCGGACGACACGGCCCGGCCGATCGCCCAGCCGAGGAACAGGCCCAGCCCGATACCGATCAGCGCGCCGAACACCGAGATGACCACGGCCTCCAGCCGGATCATGCGCTTGACCTTGCGCCGGTCCAGACCGATCGCCCGCAGCATGCCGATCTCCTGCTGCCGCTCGAACACCGACATGGCCAGCGTGTTGACGACGCCGAGCACCGCGATGATCAGGGCCATCCCCAGGAGCCCGTACATGATGTTCATCATCAGGTTGATGGTGCCGCCGAACATGTCCCGGATGTCCTGGCGGTCCATGACGCTCATGCCCGGGTTGTCACCCAGCGCGTCCACCACGGCCTGCTCGTTGGCCGCGCTCGAACCGCCGTCCGTCTTGACCCAGATCTCGCGGATGTCCGCCCGGCCCTCGTGCGGGGCCACCTTCTCGCGGGGGATCACGACCGGCGACAGGAACTCGTTGTCCTTGTAGAGCGCCCCGATCCTCAGGGTCTCCTTCTTGTCGTCCTCGTAGGTGACCGGGACGCTGTCCCCGGTCTTCCAGCCGTTGGACTTCGCGGTCTTCTCCGAGACGGCGATCGCGCCGCTGCCCAGGGAGTCCATCGAGCCCGAGAGGGTGTCGACGCTGAGGACCTTCTGCACATCGCCGGGGGTGACGCCGGACGCCGACAGGTTCGCCTTGCCGACCGACAGCCAGACGGACTGCGTGGGCGAGACGGCGGTGACGCCGTCGGCCTTCTCCAGGGCGGTGAGGGCCGACTCGTCGAGCGAGTCCCCGCTCGCCATCGACACCATGTAGTCGGCCTTGATGTTGTCCGTCGTCATCCGGTCGACCGCCTGGCCGAGGGTGACGCCGAGGACCGAGATGCCGGTGACGAGGGTCAGGCCGATCGCCAGCGCGGAGGCGGTGGCGCCGGTGCGCCGCGGGTTGCGGACCGCGTTCTGCGCGGCCAGCTTGCCGGAGACCCCGAACAGCCGCCGCAGCAGCGGGCGGAGCAGGGCGATCACCGGGCGGGACAGCAGCGGGATGAGGATGATGATGCCGATCAGCGCCAGGAAGGCGCCGGCCGCGATGCTGGCCTGGGCCGAGTTCCCGGACTGCGCCGCACCGGCCACGACCGCCGCCGCGCCCAGCAGCGTGATGACCGCGCCGATCGAGTTGCGCACCACCAGGGACTTCACGGAGGCCACCGAGTACATGCTGTTCATCGCGGCGACGGGCGGGATCTTCGCGGCCCGGCGGGCGGGCAGCCAGGCGGCCAGCACGGTGATCAGGACGCCGACCGCGAGGGCGGCGATGATCGTGGTCGGCGCGACCACCAGCGGACCGGCCGGGATCTTGCCGCCGATCAGGCTCATCGCCGAGCGCAGCCCGACGGCGAGACCGAGCCCCACGGCGAAGCCGATGACGGAGGCGACCAGACCGACCACGGCGGCCTCGAGCAGCACCGAGCGCTTGACCTGGCGGCGCGAGGCGCCGACGGCACGCAGCAGCGCCAGCTCCTTGGTGCGCTGCGCGACCAGCATGGTGAAGGTGTTGGCGATCAGGAAGACGCCGACGAAGAGGGCGATTCCCGCGAAGCCGAGCAGCAGCTTGTTGAGGCTGCTCAGGCCGGACTCGATCTGCTCGGCCTGCTCGTCGGCGCGGACCTTGCCGGTCTTGGCCTCCGCGTCCTTGGGCAGCAGCGGCTTCACCGCGGCCAGCACCCGCTGGTCGGAGGCGCCGGGTGCGGCGGTGACGGAGACGTCCCTAAACTCGTCGGGCCGCAGGAACAGCTTCTGGGCGACGTCGGAGTCGAAGAGCACCAGGCTGCCGCCGGCGTTGACCGCGCCGTCCTCGGTGGTGAAGACCCCGGACAGGGTGTACTCCTTCACCGGCCCGTTGGTGGCGACCCGTACCTTGTCGCCGACCTTGTACTCGCCCTTCTCCGCGGTGTCCCGGTCCAGGGCGATCCGGCCGGCGGCGGTCGGCCCCGTGCCGTCGGTGAAGTCGTACTGCGCGTCCTTGCCGCCCTTGCCCGGGGCGAAGTTGCCGCCGGTGTTGGTCCAGCCGTTGCCGATCAGCTTGCCGTCCGTGCCGGCGACCCCGGCGAAGCCGGAGACCCGGCCGGTGGCGCTCGCCACTCCGTCCAGGGCGCGGATCTTCTTCAGGGTGGCGGCGTCGACGCCGGGCGTCTCGGCGTCGCGCTGGTCGGCGTAGGTGGTGACCGCGACGGCGACGTCGTCGTAGTTCTTCGCCGACTGGTTGCGGAAGGCGTTTCCGAGGGTGTCGGTGAAGACCAGAGTGCCGGAGACGAAGGCCACGCCGAGCATCACGGCGAGGACGGTCATCAGCAGCCTGGCCTTGTGCGAGAGCACATTGCGCAGGGCGGTACGGAACATGGCTGTGTCCTGGAGGGGAGGGGGGTTCCGGAAAAGGGCATGGATCGGGCGTCGCGCGGCGCGAGGCGGTGCGACGCAGGGGCCGGGGCGGCGGCCGGGGGCTCGGCTCAGCTGGTGCGGCCCTTGGCGTCGAACGCCTTCATCCGGTCCAGCACCCCGTCCGCGGTGGGGTGCATCATCTGGTCCACGATCGCCCCGTCCGCGAGGAAGATGACCCGGTCCGCGTAGGAGGCGGCCGCCGGGTCGTGGGTCACCATGACCACGGTCTGGCCCAGCTCGCGCACCGAGTTGCGGAGGAAGCCGAGGACCTCGGCGCCGGAGCGCGAGTCCAGGTTCCCGGTCGGCTCGTCACCGAAGATGATCTCCGGCTGCGAGGCCAGGGCACGGGCCACCGCGACGCGCTGCTGCTGGCCGCCGGAGAGCTCGGTGGGCCGGTGCTTCAGGCGGTCGGTGAGGCCCACCATCTCGATGACCTTGTGCAGCCACTCCTGGTCGGGCTTGCGGCCGGCGATGTCCATCGGCAGCGTGATGTTCTCCAGCGCTGTCAGGGTCGGCAGCAGGTTGAACGCCTGGAAGATGAATCCGATCTTGTCCCGTCGCAACTGGGTGAGCTGCTTGTCCTTGAGGGAGCCCAGCTCCGTCTCACCGATCCGCACCGAGCCGCTGCTGAAGCTGTCGAGACCGGCCACGCAGTGCATCAGCGTGGACTTGCCGGAACCCGACGGGCCCATGATCGCGGTGAACTCGCCCTGCGGGAAGTCCACGGTGACCCGGTCCAGCGCGGTCACCTTGGTCTCGCCCTCTCCGTAGACCTTCGACAGTTCCGTGGCGCGTGCAGCCACCGCGGTGGCGCGGTGAGCGGTGGTCATGGTGGTCACGGGAAGCTCCAGGGTCGGGTTCGTACGGGAGGGACGGGACCTTCGGGTCCGAGCAGGACCTTCGGGTCCGAGCAGGACCATCGGCCGAGCAGGACCATCGGGTCCGGGCCGGAAGGAGGGCGCCGCCGGACGCGGCGTCCTCCTCGACGGCACTGCTCCATCGTCTCCGCCGATCCGCCGCGGATCGTCAGTCCCGGTGCCCGTTCCCGGGGCCGCCTTGAGTCGCACCGACGGGCGCTCGCGTCCTCCTGCGGTATGACACCGTCCCCGAGACGGCTGACGCCGCCCGTGGTCCGCCCGGCCTTGCGCGGCCGCCGTGTTCGTGCCCTCGTTGCCGGGGAAACGCCCCGTGTCCATGATCACGGGCACGGTCCTGGCGACCCGGAGGCCCCGGTCGGGCAGCCGGTTCCGGACCGGGCTGACGGCCCCGCCGGCCGGCAGGGGTGGCGCGCCCCTGGCGATCCGTGGCGCGCCCCTGGCGAATCGGCTGTGTGGGTGCGGCGAATTCACGTCAATTCGGATTGCCGCCTGTCACGCCCACAACCCGGGCAGGCGTGTGACTATGCCTCTCGCGTGTGCTGACGCACCCTCAAGCGGTCAATAAAATAAGACAACATCGAGCCACTGTTCGGCCGATCGGGGGAGCCCCCCGGATAGGGTCATGTGCCAACGCGGAGCCGCGCCAAGCCCGGATGGTGGAATGCAGACACGGCGAGCTTAAACCTCGCTGCCCCTCGGGGGCGTACCGGTTCAAGTCCGGTTCCGGGCACTCAATCCGCGACATGGATCGAGTGCCGACGCGGCCTATTCGGCAGGCCCCCCGCGCGGGCGTCGGGGGCGGGACGGTCCGGGGTGCGGCGGGTGAGTGCGTGGACGGCGCAGCCCAGGGCGAAACCGTAGACGGACACCAGGCCGTGGCCGTTCGACTGGGCGAACCAGACCGCCAGGCCGAGCACGGGCACGCCGGCCGCCAGCAGGATCTCCTTCAGGTGCTCCCGGCCGGGCCGGCGGCCGGTGCGCAGCGTGCGCAGGAGCAGCGCCGCCGACAGGGTCGCGGCGAGGAAGTACGTGGCGCCGGAGCTTCCGGCGAAGTTGCGGGGGTCGGTGCTGTGCCCGTGCTCGCCGAACAGCGCGTCGACGTAGCCGGGCAGGAGGATGCCGGCGAGGAACAGGCCCAGTGTGAGGGGAGCGCCCCAGAACCAGTTGGCCAGGGCGGCGATGACGGCGAGGGTGGCGAGGTTCCACGCCCCGCCGAGCGGGCCGCCGTTCTGCATGAACGTCGAGGTGAGGGTCCGCCACCAGCCGGACCTGGCCGGGTCGCTGTCGAGGGCGTCCATCGCGCCTGACCAGCAGAGCTGGGTGATCACCCCGGCGACGGCGAGCGAGGTCAGCCCCACCGCCGCCCACGGGACGCGCCGCGCTCGCAGGGTGTCCTGGCCGAGCAGGGTCAGTCCTCCGTTGAGCATCAACATCATCAGTGCCGCCGTGGTCACGTTGAACAGCAGTCCGCCCATCGTCACCACCCCCCTTCAAACGCTGTTTGAATCCCGTCGGTGATGACAGTAGACGCGTCTGCGGCAGTTTTCAAACGGTGTTTGAAATTCGGCTACAGTGGGGCTCATGAAGCTGAGCACGGACCGGATCATCGACGCGGGCATGGCGGTGTTCGCCGAAGCGGGCTACCACGGGCTGTCCATGCGACAGGTGGCGAAGCGGCTCGACGCGCACGCCGGCAGCATGTACTACCACGTGCCCAACAAGAGCGCCCTGCTCCAGCTGATGGCCGACCGGCTGGCGCGGCAGGCGTACGACGCGGGCACCGCCGCCCTGGCCGCGCTGCCCGGCGGGGCCGGCTGGCCGGAGCGGGTCGAGGCCCAGGCCGTCTCGCTCCGGCAGAGCCTGCTGAGGCATCCCGGCGGCGCGGTCATGTTCGCCGACAGCCCGAAGGTGCTCAGCACCGGAGCGCTGTCCCTGATGGAGCGGCTGCTGCGGACGCTGAAGGACGCCGGCATCCAGGACGGGCACCTCGGCATCGCCGCTGACACGGTGCTCAGCCACATCACCGGCTACGTGCTCCAGGAACAGGGCGAGCCCCCCGCCATCGAGGTCGGTGCCGAGGACGTCGCCGAGCTCCACCGCCGCTTTCCGCTGACCGTGGCCGCGGCGTCCGGTCAGGACCAGGACGAGAAGTTCGTCCGCAGCGTCCGGCTGCTCTGCGCCGGAATCGGAGCGCTCGACGGGGCTGGGGATCCGGCGGCCTGACGCCGGTCACCCTTCGGTGATCATGGGTGACGCGCTGTGGACATCGAGGGGGAGCTGTGGAGAATGGACCTCCAATCCGGTGTACCTGGGGGGCTCCATGAGCATCATGTCAATCGGCGGGTTAGCGCTGATAGTTGTCGTCCTGCTGGCCTATTTCGTGCCGACCGTCGTCGCCTTCGCGCGAGGCGTGTCGAACAGTGGCTCGATACTCGTGTTGAACCTGTTCCTCGGCTGGACCCTGGTGGGCTGGGTCGTGGCGCTGGCGATGGCGGCACGCAGTACCGCGCCGCGCACGGGGATGTGAGTCGTCCGGCCGTGCGCTGATTTCCCGACCGAGGAATCGATGGACACGTCCTGCCCGCTCATCGGTGTGTTCGCCCTGGCGGCGCTCAGGTCGCCGGGGCGGACCGCCCGGCAACTGCGCGGAGCGCGCTCGGGCGTCTCCGCGCCGACGCGCTGCGTCCGGGCGTACGGCTTCCCGGAGAACCTGTTCTCCTGACGGGCGCGGGGGGCCCGGACCTCCCGCGCCCGCGTGCCGGACGGCGTCTGCCGCTAGCCGTGCATGCCGATCTGGTAGTCGCCGGCGGGCTGCTGGATGATCACGTTCAGGCGGTTGAAGGTGTTGATCACGGCGATGGCGCACACCAGGGCGGCGAGCTGGTCGTCGTCGTAGTACTGGGCGGTGTTCGCCCAGACCTCGTCCGGGACGCCACCGGCCGCGTCCGCGATGCGGGTGCCCTGCTCGGTCAGCTCCAGGGCGGCGCGCTCGGCATCGGTGAAGACGGTGGCCTCCCGCCAGGTCGCGACCAGGTTGATGCGCACCGCGCTCTCCCCGGCGTGCGCGGCCTCCTTGGTGTGCATGTCGAGGCAGCCGGCGCAGCCGTTGATCTGGCTGGCGCGGATCCTGACCAGCTCCTGCGTCGCGAGCGGCAGCGTCGACTCCTTGAGCGCGTTGCCTGCCGCGATGATGTGCTTGAGGGACTTGGCCGCGACCGGGCTGTCGAGGGGCTTCAAGCGGGCGTTCATGGTGCACTCCCTTGAGGTTTTTGGTGCCTGTACCTCTCTGACCGATCGGGCCGCCGAAATGTGACAGCCCTGGATGTGACCCACATCTCACCGTCGCGGCTCGTGCTCGCATCCGCCTCCCGGCACCCGTTTCGCGGCGCGGTCGCTCACTCGCCGGGCCGGAAGCCGCAACGGCCCCTCTCGCGGGGGGAGTTGCGCACGGTACTGTCGCGCCATGTCTCAGTCGTCGTCACGGATCCCGGCATCGGCATCGGCACCAGCATCGGTACCGTCGTCGGTGGCCGGCTTCTACGACGCACTGGCCGACGACTACCACCTCATCTACGAGGACTGGGATGCCGGCATCCGCCGGCAGGGCGCCGCCCTGGACGCGTTGATCGGCCGGGAGCGGGCCGAGGTGCTCGACTGTTCCTGCGGCATCGGCACCCAGGCCATCGGCCTCGCGCTGCGCGGGCACGACGTCACCGGGACCGACCTCAGCCCCCGAGCCGCCGCCCGCGCCGCCCGTGAGGCCCGGCACCGAGGGCTCGGCCTGCGCACGGCCGCCGCCGACATGCGGTACCTGCCGTTTCCCGACGACCGGTTCGACGTCGTCGTCTGCGCCGACAACTCACTGCCGCACCTGCTGACCGCGCAGGACGTGCACGGCGCGCTGGCGGAGATGCGGCGCGTGCTGCGGCCGGGCGGGCTGCTGCTGGTCAGCACCCGCCCCTACGACGAACTGCTGCGCGACCGCCCCGCTTCCACGGCTCCCCAGACCCACCCGGCCGACGGCGACGAGGAACGGACCGTCACCTTCCAGCTCTGGCACTGGCACGAGGACGGCGAGCACTACGACCTCGAACATTTCCAGCTCCTCGCGGCGGCCCCGGCAGGGGAGTGGCGCGTCCGGGTCCGCCGGTCCACCTACTGGGCACTGGGCCGGGACCGGCTGGCCTCGCTCGCCGCCGGGGCTGGGTTCGCCGGGCCGGAGTGGCGGATGCCCGAGGAGTCCGCTTTCTTCCAGCCGCTGCTCGTGGCCCGCGCGCGATAAGCCGTTGGACGCGGGGCGCGCGCCTGGCAGATTTGGGTTCATGACCGCGACCATGACGGGCCACAAGCGGGACCTCCACCTCTATCTGCAGGATGCCCGCGACACCTTTCTCTGGAAGCTCGAAGGGGCGTCCGAGTACGACATCCGGCGCCCGCTGACCCCGACCGGCACCAACCTGCTGGGGCTGGTCAAGCACGTGGCCGGAGCCGAGGCGTTCTACTTCGGCGCCGCCTTCGGGCGGCCCGTCGAGGCGCCGGAGCTCTGGATCGTCGGGGACGCCGAGCCGAACGCGGACCTGTGGGCCACCGCAGACGAGACACGTGCGGAGATCGTCGCCGGGTACCGCCGGGTGTGGGCCCACTCGGACGCGACGATCGACGCGCTGGACCTCGATGCCGTCGGCCGGCTCCCCGGGGAAGCGGGGACCGAGCTGACGCTCCACCGGATCCTCGTCCACATGGTCGCCGAGACCCAGCGGCACGCCGGGCACGCCGACATCGTCCGGGAACTCGTCGACGGGACCACGGGCCTGCGGGCCGGGAGCGACAACATGGCCTCCGGCGACGCGGCCTGGTGGGCGAGCCACCGGGGCCGGGTGGAGCGCGCGGCCCGGGAGGCCCCGGACACGTCGAGGCCCTGACTACGCCGAGCCCTGCGGCTCCGGAGCGGGAGTCGGCCCCGGCCCTGCGGCCGCAGCCGCAGCCGCAGCCGCAGCGGGAACCGGTCCGGCGGCGTGGGGCAGCCGGCGTACGGCGCGGGAGGCCAGGGGGAGCGCGGCCGCCGCCGCCGAGATCACCCCGGCGGCCGCGGCGACGCGGAACGCGCCGTACGACTGCGCGAGCGGGCCGACGCACAGCTGCCCGACCGGGACCGCGATGTACGAGAGCAGGTCGTCGTACGAAGCGACGCGCGAGAGCACCTGCGGCGGAACGTGCTCCTGCAGCGAGGTGTCCCAGGCGACGGCCGTGACGGCGGAGCCCAGCCCCGCGACGAACGCGGCGGCCAGCAGCCACGGGGCGTGCAGCCGGGCACCCAGGGCGAGCAGCGGGAGCGCGGCGAGGGCGTTCGTCAGCTGCCCCAGGCGCAGCAGGCGCCGCACCACCAGCCGGTACATCAGCAGCCCCGACACCAGCAGCCCGATGCCACGGACGCTGAGCACCAGACCCCAGGTCGCCTCACCGCTGAGCTGACGGGTGAGCTGGGGGCCCAGGATCTGCCAGGTGCCGGTCTGGGCCAGATTCATCAGGCAGAACGACAGCGTGCCGATCCACACCCAGCGGATCGCGCGGAACTCCGTCCACCCGTCGCGGATGTCGGCGGCCAGGGTGGTCGTCCGCCGGGGCGCGGCCGGGGCGCCGGTGAACGTGAGCCGCGCGAGGAAGCCCGCCGCCAGCAGGTAGGTGAACGCGTCGAAGGCGATGGCCGGGCCGCTGCCCGCCGCCACGACGAGCACACCGGCCAGGCTGGGCCCGAGGATCTTCGTGGCGTTGCGGGCCGTGCCCAGCAGGGAGTTCGCCTGCTGGAGCCGGGCCCGGTCGACGAGCTGCGGCAGGACCCCGCGCAGGGCCGGTGCCGTGAACGCGCCCAGCGTGCCGTTCAGGAACTCCAGCACGGCCACCGGGGCCAGCGCGTAGTGGCCGGTCAGCAGGAGCGCCGCGACGCCGCCCTGGGTGAGGGCCGCGCCCAGATGGGCCGCGACCAGCACGTTCCGGCGCGAGGACCGGTCGGCCACCGCCCCGCCCACCAGGAGCAGCACCAGCAGCGGCAGCATGTGGGCGGCCAGCACGAAGCCGAGGTCCCCGGAGCTGCCGGAGGCGTCCAGGACCGCGAAGGCCAGCGCCACCGGGGCCATCGAGCTGCCGAGCAGCGACACCAGCCGCCCGGCGTAGAACGCGCGGAAACCCGGCTGCCGGAGAAGGGAGGGGGTGGCGGACCGAGGGGGCGGCGGAGGCGCGAGAGGTGGCTGCACCGGCAGGATTCTGCGGAGACGGCCCCGGTGCGCGCTAACGTTTCGGCAGGAGGCGAAAGATGGTGATGCTACGGCTGAGCTCGATGGCCCTGTCCCGGTCCAGGTTCGCGCTGTCGCCGCTGGCCGAGACGCTGGGGTCGATGTGCGTGCTGGTCAAGCCGTGCTCCGATCCGTGGCTCGTCCCCTGGTACGACCGGCACCGCGACGCCTTCCTCGCCGTCCTCGACGCCGATCCCTTCGCCAGGGGCCTGGTCGAGCTGATCTCCTCGACCAAGTACCTCCCCGGCTACATCACCCTTCCGCCGTCCGGCGGGATGCGTACCGCCCTGGACGACGAGCTGGCGCCGGTCGCCGCCGCATCCGACGCGGCCGTGCGCGCCGACCTCGAAGCAGCGGTGGCGCACAGCTGGAAGCGGCACGACCTGGGGTGGCTTACCGGGCGCGGCTGGGGAGCCCGTACGGCTGGTCTGTTCCGGTACACCTGGGAGGCCCACATCCTCGCGGACTGGCCGCGCCGCCGAGCGCTGCTGGAACGGGACGTCAGCCACCGGGCGGGACTGCTGGCCGCCTACGGCTGGCCCCGTGCCCTCCAGCAGATGAACCGCCGCAGTGCCTGGGTCGGCGCGGACGCGATCCGCTTCAGCCACCAGCCGGGACCGGACCGTGTCGTCGGCGAGGACGGAATGCTGTTCGTGCCGGTCTGTGTGACGAGCGGCACCTGGCTCGCCGAGGAACCCCCCGCCCGGTACGCCCTGGTCTATCCGGCGCGCGGGTCCGCCGCCGAAGCCACCGGCGGGCTCCGGCCCGCCCGTGCGCTGGAGCGGCTGATCGGCACCGGCCGCGCCGCCGTGCTCCAGGAACTGGAACGCCCCGCCACCAGCACCGAACTCGCCCGCCACTTCGGCCAGTCGCTCGGCACGGTCGGCGGGCATCTGGCGGTCCTGCGCGACGCGGGCCTGGTCACGGGTACGAGGGTCGGCCGGCGGGTCGTCTACCGGCGCACCGGGGCGGGCGACGCCCTGGCCGGGGACGGTCCTGTCCAAGAGGGGGCGGAACCGATGTGATCAGGCGATCACTGCGATAGGTACGAGCCGCGAAAGATCCTCCCCTGGCACTAGGGAGTTTGTTTTGCCTACCCATTACTCTTGTCCCAAGGCCGCGCTGGGTGGCCATGGAGGAGTGAGATGAGGAGCAGCAACCCGGTCTTCTCGCGACGGGGCTTCAGCCGCGACAACGGTTACGCGAACGTCAACGCGGCACCGCAGGCCGGGGCCCCCGTAGCGGGTGCCAACCCGTACGCCACCAACCCCTATGCCCAGCCGGACGCCCAGTACGGCGCCCCGCAGGCGCCGGCGCGCTCCGGTGTGATGACGATCGACGATGTCGTCACCCGTACGGCGCTGACGCTGGGCACGGTCGTGGCCGGTGCCGCCGTGGCCTGGGCCGTGCTCCCGGTCGACGAGGCGAACCTCGGCAAGTCGTACGGCATCGCGATCGGCGCCGCGCTGATCGCCTTCGTGCTGTCGCTGGTCCAGTCCTTCAAGCGCAAGCCGGTCCCCGCGCTGATCATCGCGTACGCGGCCTTCGAGGGTGTCTTCCTCGGGGTCATCTCCAGCGCGGTCAGCACGTACATCTCACCGGGTGTCGTGATGCAGGCGGTGATGGGCACCATGTGTGTCTTCGCCGGTGTGCTGTTCGCGTACAAGATGCGCTGGATCCGCGTGACCCGCCGGTTCTACGGCTTCGTGATGGCCGCCGCCATGGGCTTCATGCTCCTGATGGTGGTCAACCTGCTGTTCGCCGCCTTCGGTGGCGGTGACGGCCTCGGCTTCCGCAGCGGTGGCCTCGGCATCCTCTTCGGTGTCGTCGGCATCATCCTCGGTGCCTGCTTCCTGGCCCTGGACTTCAAGCAGGTCGAGGACGGCGTCGCGTTCGGCGCTCCGCGCGAGGAGTCCTGGCTGGCGGCCTTCGGCCTCACCATGACCCTGGTGTGGATCTACCTGGAGATGCTGCGCCTGCTCTCCATCCTGAGCGGTGACGACTAGACACAGCCGGCAGACATGTCGACGAACGGCCCGCAGGCTCCTGCGCAGGAGCCTGCGGGCCGTTTTCCGTGCCAAGCGGGGACGGGACGGCGCTACAGGAGCTTGCGGGCTGCTCTTCGCAGGTCGTACTCGTGGATGAGCGCCTTCGCGTGTCCATAGGCGAGGTCGTGCTCGCTCCGCAGCCAGCTGACCTTCTCCTCGAAGCGGAGAGCGGGGCCGTCCTCGACGGTGCGGAGCCAGTCGGAGATCTCACGACCGGTGCAGTGCGGGATTCTGGCGAGCAGGTTGCGGTGGGTCTCTTCGGACAGGACTTGGGACATGGCGCCTCCGACGCGTTGTGCGCGGTACTGGTCCTTCCCGACACCGTGCCTGAGGGCCGGGCCGTTGGCAACCATCCGGGCGGGGGCGCGTAGGGTCGCGGGGTGCTCGATACGACGCCCCTGATCATCGCCGTGGACCGATTCGCCGACCGGCTGCGTGCCGCCCCGCAGAGCAGACTGCAGCGGGGTGCGGCGGCCGAGGGGCTGGCCGTGGCCAGGCAGTTGGCGGTACGGGCCCAGCGCGTCGAGGCGCCGGACCGGGAGCCGAGGACCATGCCGGACGCCGGGATCTTCGCGATCGGTGACCAACTCGCGGTCGCGGGGCGGGATCTGGCCGTGGCACTGGAAACGGCCCCGTCGGCGGAGCTGGACGAGGCCGTGCGATTCGTCGAGGAAGCGACCGCCCGGGCCTTCGCCTAGGCGGTACGCGCGGCAGCGGCCGGCGAGGGCCGCTGTGCCGTGGGGGGTGCGGGGGTGGGGGCCGGACGACCGGTCCGCGGGCTAGAAGCTCGCGATGACGCGGTCGGCCAGTATGTACACGTTCTCCCGGCCGCACGAGAACGTCAGCGCGTACGCGCCGGAGACGCCGGAACCGCCCAGCAGCACCGGGTGCTCACCGGACCGCAGGGACTCGGCCAGTCGCTCCGCCGTCTCGCGGTGGCCGGGTGTCATGCAGAGCGTGGTGCCGTCGGCGAAGACGTAGACGTCGAGCGTGCCGAGTGGGCCGGGTCGCACGTCGGAGAGTTCCGTACGGCTGTCGGCCAGCTCCTCCAGGCGGTTCACCGTGCGCTCGTGGTCGGTGACGACGGGTGTCTGCACCGGCACGAAGTCGGGGTGCGAGGGGTGGCGGCGACGGGCCGCGGCCAGCTCGGGGGAGTCCTCCGCGAACTCCGCGATCTCCGGGAGCTCGGTGATGTCGGCGAGCTCGGCCAGTTCCGTCAGCTCCTCCAGCGCTTCGGTGGCGTCGAGGTCCATCGCCTCCAGGCCGGCGAAGTCCGCCTGGCGCGGCATGAAGAACGGGGCGTCCTCGCCGACCCCGGCCAGGCCGCCCAGCAGCGACGGGGCGTCGGCGGCGTCGCGCGCTTCCTGCGTGGCCCAGAAGGCCCGCGCCTCGGCGAGTTCGCGTTCCCGCTCCTCGGCCAGCGCCTCGGCCACCGCCGCGCGTATTTCCGCGGCAGGTGTGGCGTCGTTACGGCTCTGGGCGGGGACCGTGGCGGCCTGGGCGCGGCCGTCGGCCAGCTCCCTTCGAAGGGCCGATACCTGCCTACGCAGCCCGTGAGCGGCGTGCAGAGCAGCAGCGCCCACGGCCGTGGCAGCGGCGGTGGTCAGCAACAGGGCAAGAGGCATGGCGCTCACTGACTTACTCCCGGTTTCAATCGATCCCCCGACTTCCTACATCAGCTTGGCCTCTACCGGCACCATGTGTCAGTGCATTACGTCACGAATTGGACAGGTCTTTGTGCCCGGGGTTTAGCCCTGATGCTGGTGTGACCTGCGGGAATGACTCTCCCCCAGGAGATAGGTCACATCCTGGGGGAGATTCGGTCACGGTCGGGGCTCGGAACCGGCCACCGGCCCGCCCCGAGGGCCTCGGAGCGGGGCGGGAAGGGGCTCAGCTCAGCCGCTCGTGCTGGTGGTCGCGTTCGCTTCGCTTCCGCTGAGGGCAGGTGCCGCCCTCGTTCCTCGGGCGACCCCTACCCTCCGCTCCAGCTCAGCTCAGCCGCTCGATGACCATCGCCATGCCCTGGCCGCCGCCGACGCACATCGTCTCCAGGCCGAACTGCTTGTCGTGGAACTGGAGGCTGTTGATCAGCGTGCCGGTGATCCGCGCGCCGGTCATGCCGAAGGGGTGGCCCACCGCGATGGCGCCGCCGTTGACGTTGACCTTGTCCAGCGGCAGGCCGAGGTCCCGGTAGGACGGGATCACCTGGGCGGCGAAGGCCTCGTTGATCTCGGCCAGGTCGATGTCGCCGACGCTCAGCCCGGCCCGCTTCAGCGCCTGCTTGCTCGCCTCGACGGGGCCGTAGCCCATGATCTCGGGGGAGAGGCCGGAGACACCGGTGGAGACGATCCGGGCCAGCGGGGTCAGGCCCAGCTCGCGCGCCTTGGTGTCGGACATGATCACGAGCGCCGCGGCGCCGTCGTTGAGCGGGCAGCAGTTGCCCGCGGTGACCAGGCCGTCGGGGCGGAAGACCGGCTTCAGGCCCTGCACGCCCTCCAGGGTGACGCCCGCGCGCGGGCCGTCGTCCTTGGCGACCACGGTCCCGTCCGGCGTCGTCACCGGGGTGATCTCGCGCTCCCAGAAGCCGTTCTTGAGGGCTTCCTCGGCGAGGTTCTGCGACCGGACGCCGAACTCGTCCATGTCCTGGCGGGTGACGCCCTTGGTCCGGGCCAGGTTCTCCGCGGTCTGCCCCATCGAGATGTACGCGTCCGGCACCAGGCCGTCCTCGCGCGGGTCGTGCCAGCTCGCACCGGACTCCGCGGCGCGAGCCGCGGTGCGGGCCTCGGCGTCCGCGAACAGCGGGTTGTGGGTGTCCGGCCAGCTGTCGGAGTTGCCCTTGGCGAACCGGGACACCATCTCGACGCCGGCCGAGATGAACACGTCGCCCTCGCCGGCCTTGATGGCGTGCAGCGCCATGCGGCTGGTCTGCAGGGACGAGGAGCAGTAGCGGGTGACCGTACAGCCGGGAAGGTGATCCATCCCCATCTGTACGGCGATGATGCGGCCCAGGTTGTTGCCCTGCTCGCCGCCGGGCAGGCCACAGCCGAGCATCAGGTCGTCGATGTCCCTGGGATCCAGCTCGGGGACCTTGGCCAGTGCGGTCTGGATGATCGTGGCGGTCAGGTCGTCCGCCCGCAGGTCCTTCAGCGAGCCCTTGAAGGCCCGGCCGATGGGGGAACGGGCAGCAGAGACGATCACGGCTTCGGGCATCACGCGGCTCCATGAGGGCTGGAAGGCTGGCTGGCGGACTGCTCTGGAAGTTACCCGGACGTACCTCTGAGGTCACCCGGACCGGCATGTGATGCGGGCCTCTTTTCTAAGCGACCGCTCAGTCAGTCGGCGGTCGGGGTGCCCGTGTCGGTGCCCGGACGCCGCTCCACCCGGGTGGAGCCGCCCTGTTCCCGGCGTTCCCCCGGTTCTCCCTGCTCCCCGTGGCCGCCCTGACGCGGATGACGGTGCCGGTGCGGATGGGGGTGCGGATGCGGCTCCGTGGCCGCGGGCAGGCGCCGCCGCCTGCGGTGCTTGAGGAGCGCCCAGGGCGCTCGGGCCCCGGTGACCTCCGTACCGGCCTCCCTGGCCGCCTGGGAGGCCGCCTTGGCCACCGGCAGGATGTCCTCGCGCCGGGCGGCGTCCAGATGGTCGGACTCCGGCCACAGCCCCAGCACCGCGCAGAGCGTCGGCAGGACCGCCATCGCCGCGGTCGCGTACCCCTCGGCCGAGGGGTGGTAGTTGTCCGGGCCGAACAGCTCCCGCGGGTTCGCCTCGAACTCCGGGCCCAGCAGGTCGCCCAGCGACACCGTGCGCCCGCCCTGCTCCACCGAACCGATCGTCTGCGCCGCCGCCAGCTGCCGGCTCACCCGCCGGGCCAGCCACCGCAGCGGCTGGTAGACCGGCTCGATCGTGCCCAGGTCCGGGCAGGTGCCGACCACCACCTCGGCGCCCGCCGTCCGCAGCCTGCGCACCGCCGTGGTCAGACAGCGCACCGACTGGGTCGCGGGCATCCGGTGCGTCACATCGTTCGCCCCGATCATGATCACGCAGACGTCCGGGGCCCCGGACGGGTCCGCAAGGAGCAGCGATACCTGCCGCTCCAGATCGTCCGACCTGGCCCCCGGCTGCGCGACATTGCGCAGGTCCACCGGCCGCTCCGAGACCGCAGCCAGCCCCGAGGCCAGCAGCGCGCCCGGCGTCTGTCCGGCCCGCCGCACGCCCTGCCCGGCCGCCGTGGAATCCCCCAGCAGCCCCAGCCGCAACGGATCCGACGGCCCGGCGAACGCCACCCCGTACCGCCCGTCCGCGCTGGGCGGGACCGGGGCGACCCCGCCGCCCACCAGCCGCTTCGCCAGCTGGACCTCCGCCAGCAGGACGCCTACCGCCGCGGCGCCCAGCAGTCCGACGCTGCCGCCGCCGTAGGCCGCGCCCGCCGCGATCCGCCGTGCCACCCTCGCTCTCGACACAGTCCGGTCCACCTCCTCGTCGCCATTCACGCCCCGTCCGCGGCGGCCGGTGGTGTCGCGGGCCGTCGCGGTGAGGTCGTCACCGCCGTACACAGAGCTAACTGCCCCCAAGAGGGCGTCGTTCAATCGCTTCGCCCAATCCGGTCCCCGTACGCATACTCTTGCCGCACCATCACGGAGACCCCGGAGTACACGGTGCAATTCCACGATTCGATGATCAGCCTCGTTGGCAACACCCCGCTGGTGAGGCTGCGCAGTGTGACGGCCGGCATCCAGGCGACGGTCCTGGCCAAGGTCGAGTACTTCAACCCCGGCGGCTCGGTCAAGGACCGGATCGCCCTTCGCATGATCGAGGCCGCCGAACAGAGCGGCGAGCTGCTGCCCGGCGGCACGATCGTCGAGCCGACGAGCGGCAACACGGGTGTGGGCCTGGCGATCGTCGCGCAGCAGAAGGGCTACAAGTGCATCTTCGTCTGCCCGGACAAGGTGTCCACGGACAAGATCAACGTGCTGCGCGCCTACGGGGCCGAGGTCGTCGTCTGCCCGACGGCGGTCGACCCCGATCACCCGGACTCCTACTACAACGTCTCCGACCGGCTGGTCCGTGAGACGCCCGGAGCGTGGAAGCCCGACCAGTACTCCAACCCGAACAACCCGCGCTCCCACTACGAGACCACCGGTCCCGAACTGTGGGAGCAGACGGACGGGAAGATCACCCATTTCGTGGCGGGCGTCGGCACCGGCGGAACGATCAGCGGCACCGGCCGCTATCTGAAGGACGTCAGCGAGGGCGCCGTCAAGGTCATCGGCGCGGACCCGGAGGGCTCGGTCTACTCGGGCGGCTCGGGGCGGCCGTATCTGGTCGAGGGCGTCGGCGAGGACT
The DNA here is from genome assembly GCF_043200175.1 of Streptomyces sp. NPDC048462. Classification (NCBI taxonomy): domain Bacteria; kingdom Bacillati; phylum Actinomycetota; class Actinomycetes; order Kitasatosporales; family Streptomycetaceae; genus Streptomyces; species Streptomyces sp. NPDC048462. The sequence continues at coordinate 6,237 of NZ_JBICXG010000010.1, read as the reverse complement.
TCTGGCCGACGGCGTACGACCGGACGGTCACCGACGAGATCGTCGCCGTGTCCGACAAGGACTCCTTCCAGATGACCCGCCGGCTCGCCAAGGAGGAGGGGCTGCTGGTCGGCGGCTCCTGCGGGATGGCGGTCGTGGGCGCCCTGGAGGTCGCGAAGCGGCTGGGCCCGGACGACGTGGTCGTCGTCCTGCTCCCGGACAGCGGGCGCGGCTACCTGAGCAAGATCTTCAACGACGAGTGGATGGCGGACTACGGCTTCCTGGAGAACACCGGTCCCTCCGCACGCGTCGCGGACGTCCTCGACTACAAGGAGGGCCCGATCCCGACGCTCGTCCACATGCACCCGGAGGAGACCGTCGGCGAGGCGATCGACGTCCTGCGCGAGTACGGCGTCTCGCAGATGCCGATCGTGAAGCCGGGCGCCGGTCACCCGGACGTGATGGCCGCCGAGGTCATCGGCTCGGTGGTCGAGCGCGAGCTGCTGAACGCGCTCTTCGCCCAGCGCGCCTCGCTCTCCGACCCGCTGGAGAAGCACATGTCGTCACCGCTGCCGCAGGTCGGCTCCGGCGAACCGGTCGAGGACCTGATGGCGGTGCTCGGCGGCGCCGGCGCGGCGGACGCGGCGATCGTGCTGGTCGAGGGCAAGCCCAAGGGCGTGGTCAGCCGGCAGGACCTGCTGGCGTTCCTCGCCAAGGACGCGGCGGCGGTCGCCAAGCCGTAGCCACCCCGACAAGCCGTAGCCACCCGGACCGGACCGAACCGGACCGGACCGGACTGGGGCTTCGCGAAAACGGTACGAGCGCGACACGTACCCGCAGCACCGGCTTAACACGGGTCGGGCAGATTGATGGGTGTCGGCAGGGAAACCCGCCGGCACCGAAACGGCGACACGGACTACGGAGCGGCTCCCGGACCTCCATTGTCGTCAGGATGCGCGACCGGCCCTGACCCGGACCGCGTCCTTCGCGGGGACCGCCGTCGTCCCGCCCTCCGGGCAACCGGGGGTGCGGCGGTCCCCGCGACATACCTGTGCGCGGGCCCTCCGACAGCCGCTCAGCCGGCCGGTGCGGCGACCCCCGCCGTCAGCAGCACGAGGCGCTCCGCCGACTCCGTACCCGGCTCCGGGGTGTAGACCACCAGGCACTGATCGGGATCCCCGGGCACGTCGAGCGTCTCGTACGGGAGCGTCAGCGCGCCCGCGGCCGGGTGGTCGATCCGTTTGACGCCGTACGCCTTCGCCTTCACCTGGTGATCCGCCCACAGCCGGCGGAAGTCCTCGCTGCTCATCGACAACTCGCCCACCAGCGTAGCCAGTTGCTTGTCGTGCGGGTGGAGGCCGGCGTCCAGGCGCAGATGGGCGACCGTCTCCGTGGCCACGGCTGCCCAGTCCGGGTAGAACGCGTGGGACGCCGGGTCCAGGAACACCTGGCGCGGGACGTTGCGCGCGTCCGGGGCGAGCTCCGAGAAGCCGAGGACGGCGTCCGCCGCCGCGTTCCACGCGAGTACGTCCATCCGGCGGCCCAGGACGAACGCCGGTGCCCCGCCCAAAGTGTCCAGCAGCAGCCGCAGCCCCGGCCGCACCCGCTGGGCGTCCGCCGGGGCCGCCGTGCGCGGCTTCGGGCGGGCCACCGTGCGCAGATGGGCGTGTTCCGTCTCGTCCAGGCCGAGCACCCGGGCCACCGCGTCCAGCACGGCGTCCGAGACGCTCGGGCCGCGCCCCTGCTCCAGCCGGATGTAGTAGTCCACGCTCACCCCCGCGAGCTGTGCCACCTCCTCGCGCCGCAGGCCCGGAACGCGCCTGCGGCCGTACGAGTTCAGCCCGACGTCACCGGGCTGAATGCGGGCACGTCGTGAGCGGAGGAAGTCTCCGAGGTCGCCGTCCATGCCGCGATGGTAGAAGACCCGGCCGCCGCCCAGCCTGGTACTGCCGGACCCAGGAAAGACGCATCCCTGGGTAACGGCGTCCCCCGGCGGCAGAGTCGTTCCCGAGCAGGGGAGACGCCCCGGCCCGCAGAACCAGGGAGTACGGACATGTCGTACGGGACACTCGCAGGCCGCACCGCAGTCATCACCGGAGCCGCCAGCGGCATGGGCGAGGCCACCGCCCGGCTGCTCGCCGCCCAGGGGGTCAGGGTGGCACTGCTGGCCCGCCGGGGGGAGCGGCTGGCGGAACTGGCCGGCAAGATCACCGCCGACGGCGGCCAGGCACTCGCCGTCGTCGCCGACGTCACCGACCAGGCGTCCGTGGACGCCGCCGCCGAGCGGGTGCACGCCGAGTTCGGCCGGGTGGACCTGGTGGTCAACGCCGCCGGAGTGATGCTGCCCAACCCGGTGGACGAGGGCCGCACCGACGAGTGGCAGCGGATGCTGGACACCAACGTGTCGGGCGTCCTGCGCGTCATCCGGGCCTTCACCGCGGACCTGGTGGCGGCCGCCGCCGACGGCCGGACCGCCGACCTGGTCAACATCTCCTCGATCGGCGCGCACATCACGTTCCCCAACTACGCGGTGTACGGCGCGACGAAGGCCGCGCTCACCTACCTCTCGGCCTCGCTGCGCACCGAACTCGGCCCGCGCGACGTCCGCGTCACGAACATCGAGCCGGGCCTCACCGACTCGGAACTGGCCGGGCACGTCGACAACGCGGCGCTCAGCGGCGAGCTCGACGGCATGTTCGACGCGCTCGGCGGGCTCTCCGGCGACGAGATCGCCGACCTGATCGCGTACACGACCAGCCGCGCCCGCCACATCAACCTGCGTCAGCTGGTCGTGCTGCCGACCCGTCAGGCGTGAGGCACCGCCCGGCCGGCGCCGCTCAGTCCTCCCAGTCGGACTTCTGGCGCTCGTCTTCCCGGCGCCGGGAGAGGCGCCCGCCGCGGGCGGCCTGGAAGGCGTTGACGCCGACGATCCCGAGCCAGGCCACGACCAGCCCCTGGATGCCCGCGTTCGCCACCCCGATGGCGGACAGCGGGATGGCCAGGACCAGCGAGACGATCGCGAATCCGTACTGCTCGGCGAAATTCCCGGGGGGACGCTCCGGCCGGCGCGCCCCCCTGGCGACGACGATCTGCTGCTCCGCGAGATGACGCCTGACCCGCCGGTCGAGCGTGCCGTCGAGCCGCTGCTCGACCTTCTCCAGAAACGACTCGACGAGCGCGGACTCGTACTCGGTGCCCAGCTCGCTGCGGGCCTGAAGGGTGGCGTCGAGCTCCTTCTTGAGCTCCGTGTCGGGTGCGTCCATGGTCCTACGTTACGAAGCCGTGGCGGCCGGGTCAGTGGGGCTAACCCCCCTGTTTACGCTGGGGGCGGGCGCCGGGACCGCGCCGGCCTCACTGGCGCCAGGCCACCGCGAGGCCCTTGCTGATCGCCATGACGACGGCGAGGACCAGGGCCGGGACGACGTAGCCGGCCAGCGCCAGGGCCACGGCACCCGCACCGAACCAGCAGGTCTCGAAGGCCACCCGTATCGCGCCGTGCACCTTGTGGGGTGCGTCGGGTGCCCCGAACAGCCACCACAGCACGATCATCACGACCGGTCCGCCGATGCCCGCGAGCAGCCGCAGCATCCACCCAGTGCCGAGAGTGAAACCCCAGGTGGCCACGGATGCGATGACGGCGAGCTCCGACAGGAAGACGACCAGCAGGTTGACCGACTTCATGCCGCCTTCCCCGGGACGGTCGCGCCGGCGCGACGCACCAGCCACCAGGCGGTGCCGAGGTGGGTGGCCGCCGCGAGCGTCCCGCCGACCGCCATGCCGGTGACCCCCCGGCTGACGCCGATGTACGCGTCGCCCAGCTGCGCCGCCCCGGCCACCGCCAGGACCGGTACCAGCGCGCGGTGTTCCCCCTTCAGCAGGTACACCAGCGCGGCGGCGAGCGGGACCGCGCGGACCGCGTAGGCCTCGGCGTACACCTGGAGCCCGGCCGTCGGACCGGTGCCGGCCGGCAGCAGGAGCGTGGGGCGTGCCACCGCGATCACGGCCGCGACCGCCGAGCCCGCAGCCATGGCCACGTTGAGTCCGGCCAGTGAGCGTCGCATTTCGTCACCTCGTTAATCATTAACTCTCTGAATGATTTGCTGATGATACGGTGCTGGGCGTGAAGGATGTCAAGCAGGAAACGCTGACCGGCACCACGGCCTTCCGGCTCGGCACGCTCGGTGCGATCACCGCCGAACTGTTCGCCGAGCGGCTCGCCGTCCACGAGCTGAAGCCCAAGCACGCCGGGCTGCTCGCCCTGCTGGCCAGCGGTGCGGCGGCCTCGCAGCAGGACATCGCCCGCACCATGCGCGTGACGCCCAGCCTGGTGGTCGGCCTCGCCGATCACCTGGAGGAGCTGGGCGCGGTCGGCCGGGAGCGCGACCCCGTCGACCGCCGCCGCCAGATCCTCACCCTCACCGACCGGGGCCGCGAACTGCTCGCCCTCTGTACGGAGACGGCGGAAGCCATCGACGAGGAGCTGACGGCCGGGCTCGACGACGCCTTCCGCACGAACCTGCGCCGGACCCTCGCCGTACTGGCCGCGCGGGCGGGGCTGCCCGGGTAGGGGGGTGTCGCCCGCTACGGCCGGCGGCGCAGCATGTTCATGATGGTCATCGTCAGCACCGTCTCACCGCGCTGGTTGAGCACCTCCACACCGGTGTGCACCAGCCCGCGGTCGGGCTTGGAGCGCGAGACGCGGGCCCCGGTGACCGTGGCCCGGACCGACAGGGTGTCGCCCGGCCGGACCGGCCGCTGCCAGCGGAGTTCGTCGACGCCGGGGGACGCGAGCGAGGCGACCTTGCTCAGGTAGTGGTCCGCGTACATGCGCATCATCACGGCCGTGGTGTGCCAGCCGCTGGCGATCAGCCCCTGGAACGGGCCGTCCTGGGCCGCGGCGGGATCCGTGTGGATGCTCTGGGTGTCGAAGCGCCGGGCGAAGTCCAGGATTTCCTGCTCGGTGAGGGTGCCGGCGCCGAAGACGTGCACGGCGCCCGGCACGTAGTCCTCGAAATACCGGTCCTCGACGGGGGAGGCGAAGTTGTCGGTGCTGGCAGGAGCGGCCGTCGTCACGGGTGCCCTCTCGCTCGGTTCCCCGCCCGCGTTCGGCGAGGCTCTGTGGACGGGAATTGGACGGAAACTGGACGGGAAGCGACTGGAACACGCGAACGGTAGTGGACCGCCGCGTCCGCCGGGGCGGCCGGCGAGGTGTCTGCATATGGACATGCAGACGCCTTGCTGGCTGAATGGATTCGTCGGTGCCCGACCGCGGCGCGACGGATCTACCGAGGGGACAGGATGAGCGGGAGCAGCCCGGCCGCGAGGTTGCAGCAGCTGTTCGAGGGGCGCAGGCTCACCCCCACCCAGCGGCGCATCGCGCACTCGATGGTGCGCAGGGCCGGGGACGCGCCGTTCCTGTCCAGCGTCGAGCTGGCCGAACTGGCGGGGGTGAGTCAGCCCTCCGTCACCCGGTTCGCCGTGGCGCTGGGCTTCGACGGCTACCCCGCGCTGCGCAGACACCTGCGCGAGGTCTCCCCGGCCGGGGCCGCCGAGGGGGGCGGGGACGACACGTACAACGAGTACCAGCAGGCGGTGCTCGGTGAGATCGAGAACCTGCGTCACCTCGCTGAGCTGCTCGCGGACCCGGGCCCCGTCGAGCGGGCCGGGCGACTGCTCGCCGCCTCGCGCCCGTTGCCAGTGCTCGGGCTGCGCGCCGCCTCCTCGCAGGCCCGGGGCTTCGGGTACTTCGCCGCCAAGGTCCACCCCGACGTCCGGGTGCTCGACGAGGGCGGCAGCATGCTGCACGACCGGATCGACGTCGCCCGCCGGGCCGGCGCCACCGCGCTGATCTGCTTCGCGTTGCCGCGCCACCCCCGGGAGGTCGTGGACGCGCTCGCCTACGCGCGGGAGCAGGGGCTGACCGTGGTGTCGGTAGCGGACTCCGCGTTCGCCCCGGTGGCCGCCCACAGCGATCTGCTGATCCCGGCCGCCGTCGGGACCGGGCTCGCCTTCGACACGGCGTGCGCGCCGATGCTGCTGGGGCGGGTGCTCCTGGAGTCGATGTGCGACGCCCTGCCGGACGCGCAGGCACGCCTGGAGGAGTTCGACGCGAGGGCGGCGGCGCGGAGCCTCTTCGTCGAGTGACGGGGCCCCGCGCCCGGTGGGCGGATTCTTGGGGTCCTCGCAACACCTGATGGCTTATGTGGCCGTCAGTAGATCACGCAGGCGCTCGGCTGGGGTTTTCCAGCCGAGCGTTTT